>JAFNZQ010000221.1 GCA_017382775.1 Spirochaetaceae bacterium | reverse complement strand
TCAGAATTGAAACATAGTCAGAATAAAATTTGTCCGATTTTGTCATAACTAATTATACACCCCAAAATGGCATTTGTCAAGAAATTTTTATCTCTGTATCTATTGACTTTTTTTGCAAAATGCCTTATAATTTCCACATAATTCAGGACTATTTCAAGGATTTTTTATGTACGATTTTAAAAACATTGAAGCAAAATGGCAGTCATTTTGGGAAACAAAGGAAACATTTAAAGTTAAGGAAGATGCAAAATTTCCGAAAGACAAACGCTGTTACGTTTTGGATATGTTCCCCTACCCCAGTGGCAACGGACTTCACGTGGGACATCCCGAAGGATATACCGCCACTGACATATATTGCCGTTTTTTGCGCATGAATGGTTTTAACGTACTTCACCCCATGGGTTTCGATGCTTTTGGTTTACCGGCGGAAAATTTTGCCATAAAAACCGGCACCCATCCTGCTGTTACCACAAAACAGAATATCGATAATTTTCGCCGTCAAATAAAGGCATTGGGTTTTTCCTACGATTGGTCCCGAGAAATTTCCACCTGCGATGAGGACTATTACAAATGGACACAGTGGATTTTCCTGCAACTTTTTAAAAAAGGCCTGGCCTACGAGGCTGAAACGCCAATTAACTGGTGTCCCTCATGCCTTACCGGACTTGCCAACGAAGAGGTTAAAGAAGGAAAATGCGAACGATGCGGCACAATTGCGGAAAGGCGAAATATTCGTCAATGGATTTTGAAAATAACTGAATACGCCGAAAGACTTTTGCAAGATTTGGACGATTTGGATTGGCCTGAAAGCGTAAAACAAATGCAACGCAACTGGATCGGTAAAAGCGAAGGGGCAAAGGTGAATTTTCTTCCCGTGTACAACGACGAAAACGGAAATCCCACGGACAAAACCTTTGATGAACCATTGGTTGTCTTCACAACCCGTCCAGACACCCTTTTCGGTGCCACATACATGGTTATCTCACCGGAGCACAAAATGCTCAATCGGCTTACCGCTGAAGCACAAAAGGCCGGTGTGGAAGAATATGTTCGTCAAGCCATGCAGAAAAGCGATTTGGAACGAACGGAATTATCCAAGGAAAAAACCGGTATTTGGACCGGAAGTTATGCGAAAAATCCCGTAAACGGAAAGATTATACCAATTTGGGTTTCGGACTACGTTTTGGCCGGTTACGGTACCGGTGCCATTATGGCAGTTCCCGCCCACGATGATCGCGACTGGGATTTTGCGAAAAAATTTGATTTGCCCATTATAAAGGTTGTTGCATCCAATGCAGAAGTCAAAGAAGCCGGTGGAATTGACAAACTCACCGATGACAATTTGGTTGCGAAGGAATGCACCGTAGCCAATGGCGTTACCATCAATTCAGAACAATTTTCCGGACTGGATACGGAAACCACGAAAAAGGAAATCATCCGGTGGCTTGAAAAGGAAAAAATCGGAGAACGATGTGTGAATTACAAACTTCGCGACTGGATTTTTGCCCGACAACGTTATTGGGGCGAACCCATGCCTTTGGTGCATTGTGATAATTGCGGGATTGTTCCCCTGGATGAGTCGGAATTACCATTACGGTTGCCACAAGTTGAATCCTACAAACCCACAGGTTCGGGAGAAAGCCCCTTGGCGAAAATTGACTCATGGCTAAACTGTTCTTGCCCCAAATGCGGCGGAAATATAATTGAAAAAACCACCAAAAGAGGTAAAAAATTCTTTGGTTGCGGAAATTATCCCAAATGCAACTTCGCAACGTGGGATACTCCCATGAAGGAAACCTGCCCCGATTGCGGCGCATTTTTGCTTAAAAAAGTGGGTAAAGACGGAAAAAT
>JAFNZQ010000220.1 GCA_017382775.1 Spirochaetaceae bacterium | reverse complement strand
CTGTTCACCGGAGCAGATTCCGCAAAGGCCGTTTGCGCATTCACAGATTTATTGCATGAAAATAACAATACACTGACAAAAATCGCCACAGTAAGGCGAAATAAGGATTTTTTTATCATTTTTCCTCCAAAAACGTTCTCCGAAAGTATATAACAAAAACAAAAAAAAGTCAATTAGGTTTCAGTCTTTTGTCCATTTATTTTACAAAAAAACAGCGATTATTGACTTTTCCGCAAAAAGAAAGTACAATATGAATATGAAGAAAATTTTGCTGAAAATCGGTGGGATGAGTTGCAGCGCCTGTTCCGCCGGATTGGAAAAATCCCTTAATCGTCGCGAAGGCATAATCAAGGCATCGGTGAATTTGGTGATGAACAATGCCACCATTGAGTATGACGAAAATTTGTTGGATTTAGCCAAAATCGAAGAATTTGTGGCCAAAGCCGGCTTCGAAAGTTTGGGAATCGACAATTTACAATGGGAAGAAAACCGTAGCAAAAAGGAAAAATTATCCCTGTGGGCCACCGCCATAACCGCAACCCTTTTGTTTTTAATATCCATGTCCCACATGTTTGGGCTGAAAATCCCCTTCGTTCATCCCGAAGAATTTCCCCGAAATTATGCCCTCACTCAAATGGTTTTGGCCCTTTTCGCCATTTTTTTGGGACGAAAAATCATCGCCACCGGAACGAAAACCCTTTTCCACGGAATGCCCAATATGGACAGTCTCGTAACCATAGGCGTTGTGGCAGCCTTTATTTTCAGCACAGTCAATACCACAATGATTTTTTCAGGGAAAATAGACTTTGAAAAAAATTTATATTTCGAATCCTGCGCCTTCGTTTTATGCTTTATTCAACTGGGAAAATTCATCGAAAACCGCAATAAGGACAAAACCCGTGAGGCCTTACAAGGTTTGGTCACAATAACGCCGCAAAACGCCATTTTGTGGAAAGACGGAAAGGAAATCACTGCAACCATTGACGAAGTAAATGTTGGTGACATTCTTCTGTGCAAACCGGGACAAAAATTTGCCGTGGACGGAACCGTTGTTCAAGGTGAAAGTTCCGTGGATGAATCCTTCATCACCGGAGAAAGCCTTCCCGTAACACGACGGGTGGGCGACAAAGTTTTGGCGGGAAGCGTCAACTTTCATGGAGTGATTTTGTACCAAGCGGAAGCCATCGGTAAAAATTCAACCGTTTCAGAAATCGTCCATTTGGTGGTTCAAGCGGCCGGCGAGAAAGCACCCATCGCCAAAATTGCCGACAAAATCAGCGGAATTTTCGTTCCCATAGTGATTTCCCTTGCCCTTTTGGCATTTGTCGCCCATTTGTTTTTGGGGAACGGCCTTTCCGTGGCAATAAACGCCTTTGTTTCCACCTTGGTGGTGGCCTGCCCCTGCAGTTTAGGCTTGGCTACTCCCCTTTCCATGGTGATTTCCCTGGGAATTTGCAGCAAAAAGGGAATTTTGGTAAAATCCGGAGCCGCTTTGGAAACTGCGGCCAAATTGCAAACCATTTTTTTCGATAAAACCGGAACCCTCACCAAGGGAAAACTGAAAGCGGAAAAAATCTTCATTTATAATGATGAAGAGGAAGATTCCCTACTGGAAAAAATTGCCTCCATCGAAGTTTTTTCCGAACATCCCATGGGGAAAGCCGTTGTGGATTTGGCAAAGGAGCGAAACCTGTCCATTCCAACGGCGGAAAATGTGAAAAACCTAATGGGCGGCGGCATAGAGGGAACAGTAAAGGGAGACAAAATCCTCTTGGGAAACAGACAACTTATGGAAGATTCTTCCGTGAAAATTGAAGATGCCTGTCTTGCCAATGAAAATTTTTTAACGGATGAAGGTGCCGGATTGATTTTCGTCGCCCAAAACGGCAAAATCGCAGCCCTTTTGGGAATCAGAGACGAAGAGCGGGATGAAGCAAAGGACACAATCTCCCGACTGAAGGAATTGGGTGTAAAATCCGTTATGCTCACCGGAGACAACGAAAAAACGGCTCGGAAAATGGCCCACATTTTAGGCATTCACGAAATACGGGCCGATGTTCGTCCCAAGGACAAGGCAGAAATTCTGAATGAAGAAAAGAAGAAATGCAAGGTGGCAATGTGCGGTGACGGAATTAACGACAGCATAAGTTTGGTCGCAGCCCATTTGGGAATCTCAATGAAAAGCGGAACGGATGTGGCACAAAACAGCGCAGACATTATTTTAATGAATGACAGTTTGCTTCCCATTGCCGAACTGGTAACTTTAAGCAAAAAAACCATGAAAAACGTCAAACAAAATTTGTTTTGGGCCTTTTTTTACAATTCTCTTATGCTTCCGGTGGCCATGGGGATTTTATCTCCTTGGGGAATAATCCTCAATCCCGCCATAGCATCCTTGGCAATGACTTTAAGTAGCCTTTCCGTGGTGCTAAATTCATTGCGTTTGAAAAAACTTGCTTCCTAGGAATTTTTTTTCAAAATACCGCCGAATTTCAGCCCGAATCGGGAACAAAGTTTTTCGTATTCGTCCTTGTGGGAGGAGGATGTAACGAAAAGGCTGTTTTCCCCAAGGGCAATGGATGGGACGTCGGGAACGTTTTCCAGTTGTTTCAAAACCCGTTCCACAACACCGTCGCAGGAATCCACCACTTGGACTCCCGAGGGAACTGCCTCTTGAAAGGCCTCTCGCAAATGAACAAAATGGGTGCAGCCTAAAATTATCGTATCACATTGGGAAAATTCCTTTATGGTAGGCATGCAGGCAGCCCGTTTTTCCTCCGGTGTGGCATCGAAAAGGCGTTTTTCCACAAAATCCACCAGTTGGGGATCGGCCCGTTTCAAAACCAGGCAGTTGGGAGCAAATTCCTTTATTAAATCCCGGGTGTAATCACTTTCCACCGTAAAACGGGTGGCAACCAGGCCGATTTTTCCATTACGGGAAATCTTCCCTGCCAATCTGATGGCAGGAACCGTACCCACAAATGGAATGGGAAACCTTTTTCGTAACTCCGCCAATGCCGAAACGGAAATTGTGTTACAGGCCGTTACAATCACATTAGGGGAAAAATTTTCCGTGAGCAAATCCACGGCGGATACAGCCCCTTGGATTATTTCCTCCGGACTTTTTTCACCGTAGGGAAAATTGGCCGTATCTCCCAAATAGACACATCGCACATCCTTGGTTCTTTCCATGAGACGCAACATATATGGGATTCCGCCGGATCCGGAATCCAAAAAGGCACAGACTTTCACGGCTAAATCCTAAAAAGGGCATCGAAGGCGGATTTTGCATCATCGGAAGAATCTTTTTTCCCGTCAAATTGATTTTTTATGCGGAAAAAGTCGCAAAAATTCCGGCTTTCCTTGTGGAAAATTTCTTCATCCACATCCTCGGCGCAACCGTAATGGTCGGACGGAGAATAATGGAGGCAATTTTTGCAACAATGAATGTCGGTTCCGCAAAAGGGACAAGTCTCCCGAAAGCCAACGGGGTCCGTAAAATCCGTATTTTTCTTACATTTATAACACACACAGTAAGTATAACATACAATTATGAGTTTGTCAAGTTTGGTCGTTAAGAAAAAAAACCGAATAAACCTTGAATGAAAAATCCCACCGATAAAACCGTGACACAAACCACCTAAGGGGAAAATTCATGAAGAGAAAATAAATTAAAAAAATTCCGTCCGCGCCCTCGCCTTTCGGCGAGGGTGAATCAAAATCAGTATTTAAGTTTGTCGGTGTAGTCCATTGCAGAATTGGTCTTAACCATGTTTACCGCAAAGGCATCGAAGTTACCTAAGTTGGTAAATTTGTCAACGCAGGAAGACTCATTCTGTCCGTCACCCTGAACAACGGTAAGATCGATGTTCAAGAGAGGAGCATAGTACTGCAATGCGGGCAAGTAGGAAGAAGACAAGAAGTTGTCAGCGGAATTGTAGAGAGTCAAAAGCACCTTTTTGGTAGGAGCATTGGTCTGTTTAATTCCGTTGTCACGAGCACCGGCTTTGTAGTTTTCCCAGTTGGCAGCATTAACGGCAGCATTCTGTGCCATCAAAGCTTTTTCGTTGGCGCGATAGTCAACAGCGGCAGAAATTTTGTTTCCGTACTGGTCAGCGGTGGTAATTCCTTTTTCATAAACATCGCTTCCGGTAAGACCATCCAACAAGTTGCGGATAACCTGCAATGTGGCAGTGGCCTGAGCGTCTACGTTCTGAGAAACGGTTCCGGAAAGTTTGCCGGATCCAATGGCTTCAACAGCATCGGCGTTGGCATCATAACCGAAAATAGGTACACCGGCAGGATAGTTGGAAGCCTGCAAGCAACCCATGGCCATACCGTCGTTGTTGGAAACAACCATGTCAATCTGGTCGCCGTATTTGGTTGCCCAGCCGGACATTGCATCGGTAGCGGCATTGGCGTTCCAAGTAGATCCGTCCATACCGGTCATGGCTTTTCCTTCCAACTCAACAACTTTCATTTCAGTGCCACCAACAACAGCGGAACCTTCCTGAGAAGATGTGGGATCGGGGCTTCCTGTCCATGTTTTGAGAGCTTCGCGGATACCTCGGGTTCGAGCGATGGAATCGTTGTGTCCCACGTCGCCTACGCAAAGAAGGTAACCGATAACGCCGTCGCCGTTGCGGTCAATAACAGCAGGATCGGCAGCTGCGAGGTACTCAGTGATGAGCTGGCCCTGAACGGCACCGCCACCAACAGCGTCAAAACCGATGTAGTAGGTTTTGTCGTTCCAATTCATGGCCTGCATATCGATGGCACCGGTTGTGGGATCGGAAGGCTGGCGGTTAAAGAACACAAGAGGTTTGTCCTTGTTTGCCACTACTTCCGCAGCACCTTCTGCTGCACCCTCTTTTTTGCTGCATGCAATTACGGAAAGAGCCGCAACTGCAACCAACACGAACAAAATCGTTTTTTTCATAATAAACTCCTTATTCATAAATGTTCCCGCTTTCACGGTGAACAAATTATTTTCGTTTCAAATATTTAACGCTGTCCAATGCCACAGCCGCAATAATGATAACACCTTTTATCACGAATTGCAGGTTTGTGTCAATACCCAAAAAGGTAAGACAGTAAGTTAAACTGGTAAAAATGATCACACCCATAACCGCACCGGAAATTTTTCCGATACCGCCATTGAATGAAATACCACCCACAACACAGGCCGCAATGGCATCCATTTCGTAACCCTGTCCCGTTCCGGCAGAAGCGTTGGCACGGAAGGCTTCCAAGAAGGCACCGCAACCGTAGAAGATACCGGCCATCACAAAGACCATCATTGTTATCTTAAACACGGAAATACCGGAAACGGTGGCCGCTTCCGCATTACCGCCCACGGCGTACATATTTTTGCCGAAAATGGTTTTGTTCCAAATGAACCACGCCACAATAACCGCAATAACGGCAGGAACAATCAACTTCGGAAAGGTAATGTAGTCCGTTCCGATGTATCCCAATTCCCAGCGACCGCCAATTGCATCTTTCACCGCAGAATCGATTGAACCTACCGGAGTTCCGGTGGTTCCGAAGAACAAAAGTCCGTAGATAATGAGCTGAGTAGCCAAGGTGGAAATAAAGGGATGCATCTTCAACCGTGCCGAGAAAACGCCGGAGAAGGCAGCAAAGGCGGAACACAAGGTTACCGACAGAACCAAGGCCATTACAACCCTAAATCCCATGGGCAATCCGGTAAAATCCCAAGGTCCCATGTTGAAGAACTTAACGATATTCACACCGGGATGCAAAATCAAACCGGTTACCACCGAACCCAATGCCACCATACGGCCGATACTCAAGTCCGTACCCGCAAGCAAGATAAGTCCCGCCACACCCAGGGCGTAGAACATTCGCACGGAAGATTGTTCCAAAATGGTGAAAATGTTGGGGAGAGACAAAAGTTTTCCCTTGCCGGAAATCGGTGCGATGATGACGCAAACAATGAAGAACACCAAAATGGCCAAGTAAAGTCCGTTGTCCAAGAAGAATTTCGACAACTTAAAGTTGTAAATATAATTTCGGAATGCCAAAGATGTGTTTTCCAAAAAGTTGGATTTTCCGTTTCGCAAAGAACGATTTTTCTGAATATGGGCGATGTAGGCCTGATTCTTCGCAGACTGACATCGTGCCACCTCGTTGTCAAAATGCATTTTTGCATCGAAAAGTGCGGATTTATGCTCGTAGCGAACGGTTTTAAGTTCTTCCTCCAACTCGCTTCCGGAAAATTTGGATTTCACCGAATTTTCGTTTTCTTCCAATTTTTTGCGGCACTGTTCCACCCGTTGACTGTATTCGGCTTTCAACTTGGCGATTTTTTCGTTTTCCGCAGCTATGGTTTGAGCTTCGATTTTCTTACCCAGTTGGTTCACATAAGCCACGGCCTCTTTTTCAAGGCTTTTTTCTTCCGGGGAATTTTGTGCCGCCACGGATTTTGCCGTTGCCAATTTTGCGGTAAATTCTTCCAGCATTTTGGCTCTTTCATCACCGTGCAAAAGTTTATTTTTCTTTGTGGCCGCAATTCGACCTTCCAAATCCATAACGAGATTTACACCGTTTTCCCGCAAAGCATTCAAACGATTTGTTAAATCAGCCAGTTTTACGTCATTTTCAAAGGACAAAACTTCTTTTTCCATAAATTACCCCTTTTATAAATACATTGCGGAAAGGCGCAAAAGCGATTCTTGATCCGTTTCGTTTGTGTTGACAATACCTGCCAATCGGTGGTTGGACATAACGCCGATTCTGTTGGTAATTCCCAAAATTTCGGGCATTTCGCTGGAAACAACGATTATGGTCTTTCCTTCCTTGGCCATCTTGATTATCAACTGATATATTTCATACTTGGCACCAACGTCAATTCCCCGTGTGGGTTCATCCAACAGGAACACATCGGGAGTACGCTCCATCCATTTTCCGATGATTACCTTTTGTTGATTTCCACCGGAAAGGGCGGAAATAAGTTCGTCGCCGGATGTACATTTCGTGTGCATTTGGGCGATTTCCCGTTCCGTGGCGTCCGCCATTTTCACGTTGGACAAAATTCCCGCGGACATGTAGGCGTCCAAATTGGTTATAACCGTATTGAAGTTAATGGAGGCCTTTCCGAACATTCCGTTGAGTTTTCGCTCTTCCGTAACAAAGGCAAATCCGTGATCCATGGCTTCGTGGCTGTTGGAAAAACGTAATTTTTTGCCGTTTACCGAAATACCGCCGGATGCAATGGTTCGTACACCGAACATGGCTTCCAGCAATTCGCTGCGGCCTGCTCCCACAAGACCGTAAAGTCCGAAAATTTCACCCTTTCGAACGGAAAAATTTATGTCTTCCAAAACGGGAGCGAACTTGGTTGTAAGGTGACGAATTTCCAAATAGTCTTCTCCGGGAACATTGTCCACATCGGGATAGCGTTTTTCCAAGGCACGTCCCACCATGGCGGAAATAAGTTCCGGCATATTGGTTATTTTCGTGGACTTTTGCATCACCATTTTTCCGTCACGCAAAACCGCAACCTCATCGCAAATGGTAAAAATCTCGTCCATTTTGTGAGAAATATAAATTACGGAAATTCCCCTGGCGGTTAAATCGTGGATGATATGAAAAAGTTTTTGAACTTCGTTTTCGGTGAGGGATGATGTGGGCTCATCCAAAACAACAATTTTCGAATCGTAGGAAACGGCCTTGGCTATTTCCAACATTTGTCGTTGGGAAACACTCATGGTACGCAAAATGGCCTTGGGATTCACGTCGATTTTCAACTCTTCGTAAAATTTGAGCATTTCCCGTTCCATGGTCTGCTCATCCACCACTCCGCCTTTCAACTTGTATCGGCCCAACCAAAAATTGTCCAAAACGGAACGATCCAAACACTGGTTCAACTCCTGATGAACCATTGCAACTCCGTTTTCCAATGCCTCTTTGGGATTCTTAAAGTCGATGGGCTTCTCATCCAG
>JAFNZQ010000219.1 GCA_017382775.1 Spirochaetaceae bacterium | reverse complement strand
TTCCTACACCTTTGTTCTTCTTTTAATGATTATTGCGACTTTTTCTGTTTTTCACCGTTCTGACGAAATCGGTACGGAAAATTTCAAAACCCTTTTTTTGGAAACGGCCATCGGGGTTTTTACCCTTATTTATCCCACGGTTTTTCTTTCTTTTGTTCAGCTAATGACACAATTCAATTCCCCCCAAGAGGTCATTTCCTTTTTTGTGCTTTTGGTTTTCGCAACCGATTCCACAGCATGGCTTTTGGGAATGCTTTTCGGCAAGAATAACCGCGGCGTAGTTGCCATCAGTCCCAACAAGAGTATTGCCGGATTTTTGGGTGGATATTTGGGACCTGTTTTGGTTGCAATACTGATATATAACCTTTGGAAAGACAGACTGGGATTGGAATTGTACCAGTTAATTATATTAGCTGTAATAACAGCCACCACCTCCATTGTGGGAGACCTTTTCGCATCCCTTTTGAAACGATGCTGCAGTTGCAAGGATTCCGGTCATATTATTCCCGGAAGAGGTGGAATGCTGGATTCCGTTGATTCCATTGCCTTCTCTGCCCCGGCATTTTTCTTTGGAATGATGTTTTTTCAGGGGAAATTTCTATGAAACGAGTAATTGTCTTGGGAGCTACCGGATCCATCGGCAGCAGCACCTTGCGTCTTATAAAGGATCATCCCCAAGATCTGGCTTTGGTGGGAGCAACAGCCCACAGCAATTTTGATAAACTAAAAGAGATTGCCACCCTGTTTAATATAAAAAACGGTATTTTCTCCACAAAAACAGATGAAGATGCCCTTTCAAAGGTTTTGGACATAGATTGCGACATTGTTGTAAACGGAATATCCGGTTCTCCCGGACTGAAAGCTTCCATTATGGTTTTGGAAAAAGGTCGGGATTTGGCCCTTGCCAATAAAGAAACCATCGTTATGGCCGGAAATTTAATAAAAAAACTTGCCGCCGCAAAAAATCTAAAAATACTTCCCGTGGATTCGGAACATTCTGCAATTTTCACTTTGATTGAAAAAATCGGTGGCGAAAATGTTTCGGAAATAATTCTGACTGCCTCCGGTGGCCCTTTCAAAAATTTACCGAAGGAACAGATGGAAAGCGTTACCGTCGCCCAAGCCTTAAACCATCCCACTTGGAAAATGGGAGCAAAAATCACAATTGACAGTGCCTCTTTGGCCAATAAAGGCCTGGAAGTAATTGAAGCAAAATGGCTTTTTGATGTACCGGAAGAAAAAATAAAGGTTATCATTCATCCTCAAAGCCTGGTTCATTCCTTTGTACGCACCCATGACGGTATTTTGTACGGGCAAATTTCCAAGCCGGATATGCGACAACCGATTTTTGCAGCCCTTACCCACCCCAACTGTTTGGATAGCGGCCTTCCGATTTTGGACTTGTGGGAAACCGGAAGCTTGGAGTTTTCAAAACCACGATTTGAGGATTTCCCCATGTTGTCCTTGGCCTACGATGCGGCGAAATACGAAAGTACATCCATCGCTTACAATGCCGCCAACGAGGTTGCCGTTGCAGCCTTTCTGAATGAAGAAATTTCATTCACGGACATTCCCCGAATTTGTGGGAAGGTTTTGGCGGATTTCCATAAATGTTCCTGCGAAAATTTTTTGCGGGTTTTTGAACTTGACGAAAGGGCACGAAAATTGGCCTATGAAGGAATAAGGAAATGCTGAAAATTATTTTTGGAATTATAGGCCTGGGGATAATTGTTTTTGTCCACGAATTGGGGCATTTTTTAATGGCGCGATTATGCGGTGTGGACGTGGAGGCAT
>JAFNZQ010000218.1 GCA_017382775.1 Spirochaetaceae bacterium | reverse complement strand
GTTTTCAACTCACCGCCAATCACCGTGGGAATCAGCGTAAGGTGAACACACAGAGAATTTCCTTTTCCCGATTCATGGATTAGTTGTCGTGCCGCTTCCAAAAAAGGAATGGATTCAATGTCACCCACCGTACCGCCGATTTCGATTAAAACCACGTCCGCATTGGATTTTTTTGCCACCAAAAGCATACGACGTTTAATTTCATCGGTAATATGGGGAATTACCTGAACGGTTTTTCCTTTATACAAACCGGCCCGTTCATTTTCAATTACGGCATTGTAAATTTTGCCGGTGGTAACCGTATTTAGGCCGGAAAGTTCGGTATGGGTAAACCTTGCGTAATTCCCCAAATCCAAATCGGCTTCGGTTCCGTCTTCGGTAACATAAACTTCGCCATGTTGAAAAGGGCTCATATTGCGTGCGTCAACATTGATGTACGGATCGCATTTCATCATAGACACGGAAAGTCCCGCGCATTCCAGCAAACTGGCTAAACTGGAAGCTGCAACACCTTTTCCCAATGAAGAGCAGACCCCACCCGTAATAAAAACAAACTTACTCATGACAGTATTATGTCATAAAAATCAAGTTTTGTCAAGTAAAAATCCGAAAAATTCTGTTAAAAATATTGTTGCAAAGTGTTGAAAATTCCAAAGTTTTAACTTCCAAAAACTCCAAAATAAAAAAATTTATTTTTTTTACTTGACAAATTGTTTTTTTTATAGTATAATTTAGTGATTATAAATTTATAATCACTAAATTTTTTTTCGATGAAAATTCATCAAAGGAGTCATGTATGAAAAAATGGGTATGTACAGTTTGCGGCTACGTTCACACCGGTGCAGAAGCACCCAATGAATGTCCTGTTTGTCACGTTGGAAAAGACAAGTTCAAAGAACAGGGCGAATCAAAAGGCTATGCTTGCGAACACGAAATCGGTATTGCAAAAGGCGTTGACAGTGAAGTTCTTAAAGGACTTAATGACCACTTTAACGGCGAATGCTGCGAAGTTGGAATGTACCTTGCCATGAGCCGCCAGGCAGATCGCGAAGGATATCCCGAAATTGCCGAAGCTTTCAAACGCTATGCTTTCGAAGAAGCCGATCACGCATCTCGTTTTGCCGAATTGTTGGGCGATGTGGTTACAAACTCCACAAAGAAAAATTTGGAAATGCGTGCTGATGCCGAAGCCGGTGCCTGCGAAGCAAAATTGATGATTGCCAAACGCGCCAAAGAATTGAATTTGGACGCTATCCACGACACAGTACACGAAATGGCAAAAGATGAGGCTCGCCACGGTGCCGGATTTGCCGGTTTGCTGAAACGATATTTTGGCTAATGTCACTTTTTACGAGGACGGTTCTCTGCCGTCCTCGGTAATGACAGAAAAGGAAGTCGCAAATTTTTTGGCGGAACACGGTGTTCGTCCCTCTGCACAACGGGTGGCAATTTATCACCTTTTGCACAGTAAAAGGCATCATCTCACCGCCGATGAAATTTTGCAAGCACTACCGTCCCATTTAGTGGGAGTAACGCGAATGACTGTGTACAATTCGCTGAATTTGTTTGTGAATAATGGAATTGTCCGTACCGTGGCAGATTACGAAACGGCAAGACGTTATGATGCAAACACAAGTCCCCATGCACATTTCAAGTGTACCGATTGCGGGAAAATTTTTGATATTCCCCTTTCTCGGGAACCTTCCTTGCCGGAAATTCCCAATGGTTTTTCCGTAAAGGAAGCCCAGTTGTATGTGACGGGGAAATGTCACAGTTGCAGTTGATTACGATAATCCTTGTTGGCACCAATCGGTATCAACAAGGATTCCCTTTCCCACCGGATGAACAGTCTTACAGTATGGTCAAAATCAAGTCGATTAGTTTTTGAAACACGCCGCGAACTCTATCCGCAGTTTCCACCACTTCTTGGTGATTCAGTTTCACAGGTAAAATTCCCGCAGCCATATTTGTGATACAACTAATTCCCAACACATTCATTCCGCAATGACCTGCCACCAAGGCTTCCGGAACGGTGGACATTCCCACAGCATCCGCACCCAAGGTTCGAAACATACGGATTTCCGCCGGAGTTTCGTAGTTGGGACCGGAATACATGGCGTAAACACCTTCTTGCAAGCTAATGCCTTCAGATGCAGCCTTTTCTTTAACTGTGCTGCGTAAAGAGGCCGTATACAAATCCGACATATCGGGGAATCGTGGGCCGAAATCCTCCAAATTTGGGCCAATTAAGGGATTGGAGCCCGAAAAATTTATATGGTCGGCGATGAGCATTAAGTCTCCGGGCTTGAAGCTTTTATTTACACCGCCGCAGGCATTTGTAAGAACCAAAGTTTTTATGCCCAATGCGGCCAATACACGAATGGGTATGGTTATTTCACTTTGAGGATATCCCTCATAGTAGTGGATGCGTCCCTGTAAAATCACCACATCCTGTCCGCATTTCTTACCGAAAACCAAGGCCCCACTGTGTCCGGCAACTGTGGGCACAGGAAAGTTGGGAATTTCCGAATATGGTATTTTCACGCAATCTTCCAGAGTATCGGCAAAATCCCCCAATCCACTTCCCAAAACCAAGGCAATGGTGGGTTGCACGGAAACCTTTGAACGAATAAAATCGGCAGCGAAAGAAATCTTTTCATTAACAGTCATAACTTCATCCATAGACAGATAAATAATTCCGTCAGATAAATTTTCCAGAATGGGATTTATCCGACGAAATTTCTTTATTTAAGGCGGCTTTTAAGGGCATCCACACGGAGTTCATGCAT
>JAFNZQ010000217.1 GCA_017382775.1 Spirochaetaceae bacterium | reverse complement strand
GAATTGTATGAGAAGCGTGGTATTCATTTTGAAATTTTTGATGACAGCGAACCCATAACTTTGGGAACTGCCATTGCGGCTCTTGCATAAGAAAATTTTTTGGAGATTTTGTTGAAAAGAATTATTTTAATTGCAATCAGTGCTTTTTGCCTTTTTGGTGTCTTCGCCCAGGGTTCCATGGAAGATGTGGAAAATCTTTTGTCATCGGGACAATATGGCAGGGCCATATCTCAGCTGACTAAAATGGTTGAAAGTGAGGATTGCGACCCTTCAGCCTATGGCTATTTGGGATATGCCTATTTTCAAACCAAGGATTTTCAGTTGTCAAAAGAGTTTTTTCTGAAAATGTCCGAGGTTCGGTTTGCGGATAAGGCCTTATGGAAATTCAATGCCGGAAATGCAGCCTTTGCTCAAAAGGATTTTACCGCAGCCGATGAACTCTATTGTCAATGTTTGGAACAAAATTCCCAATACAGCGCCGCATACCTTAATCGGGGGAATGCTCGCGTTCAGTTAAATCGCTATGAAGAGGCCCTTAAGGATTATGCAAAATATTTGGAATTGGAGCCGGAAAATCCCCAAAGTGATGAATTGCTTAAATTGAAAAATGCCATCGAAACCCTTTTGGCAGCAAAGGCCTCGGATGATTCTCCTTCGACAGAAGATGCCGTCGATTCTGTGACAGAAAATCCTTCGGATACATCCAATGATGATTCGGAACTTGCTGTGGAAGGTGAAATTCCGTCATCGATGGAAGCCGCGATAGAGCCTACGAAATCGGCTGAATCCTCAGCGAATACAGATTCGGTTGAAAATGAATCAAGGATGATTGAGCCTGTAAGTGGTGAAAACTGATTATTTACCGAGACAAAAGTTGCTGAAAATTTCCGTCAGAATATCATCCGGAGTAGTTTCTCCGGTGATTTTCCCCAGGGCAAAAAGGGCATCGTCCAAGTCTTGCAGGGCCGCATCGATTCCGAATGTGTCCGTGGCTGCGATGGCGGACTGAATTGCGGACAAGGCTTCGTCGCAGGCGAATTTTTGCCGCTCACTGCCCAGGCCCACCCAGTCGTCGTCATAGGCTTCTTGCAAATCATTTTCCAAAATGCACTCTTTGCAGGACTGTATCAACAGATCTATTCCCTCTCCGGTGGTTGCACTGAGGGAAATGGTTTTGTATTCAGCAAATTTTTCTCCCGGGTTGGGGATGAAATTGGGTAAATCCTTTTTTGTTCGCACCAAAATAATGTGCTTACGATTTTTCTGGCAATCTTCCAAAAAGGCACAATCTTCATCGGTGGGATTCTCCGTTCCATCACTTAGGTAAAAGATGATTTGAGCCGTGTCCGTAAGGGCGTGAGTTCGGCGAATCCCTTCGTTTTCAATTTCATTTTCCGAAATTCGCAATCCGGCGGTGTCAAAAAGGCGTACGGGGATTCCGTCAAAGGAAGTTTGGCTTTCCACCCAGTCCCGTGTTGTACCGTGAATGTCCGATACAATGGAGCGATTTTCCCCTGTTAGGGCATTAAAAAGGCTGGATTTTCCCGCATTTGTCCGTCCCGCCAAAACGACTTGAATGCCTTCTTGGAATAATTTTTGCCGTTCCCAGGATCGGGAGAGAAACATCAATTTTTCCTCACATTGTCGAAGTTTTTCGGCGTCAAAGGAATTTACCATGGCCTCTTCTTCCGGATATTCAACTTCCGCAATAATGTGACCGGTGGCGCTGATAATGTCATCTTTCAAGGAATTGATTTGGGAAAAAAGTCGTCCTTGGAGACGCAATACGGCATTTTCGCAGGCCTCCGATGTTCGTGCGTGAATAATTTCCGCCACCGCTTCGGATTTGGTTAAATCGCTTTTGCCGTTCAAAAAGGCTCTATAGGAAAATTCACCTTTCTCAGCGGGACGAAAACCCAACTGCTGCATAAGGGCGAAAATACGTTGTACCACGGAAGTTCCCCCGTGACAAAAAATTTCCGCCATTTCTTCCCCTGTAAAACTTTTCCCTTCTTTATAGACGGCCACTTGTACCTCATCCACCTTTTCGCCTTTGGACAAAATCCATCCGTAAATTATTGTGTGTCCGGGGGCTTCCAAAAGGGCGGCGGGACGGGAAAATCCCTTTGCCAGCAAATTCAGCGTGTTCTTCCCGGAAAGACGCAATAT
>JAFNZQ010000216.1 GCA_017382775.1 Spirochaetaceae bacterium | reverse complement strand
GGAAGAGAAATTCCCCTTGGCGAAAAATTTACAGCGATAAATCCAAAATTTTCGAAAGCCTTTCTGAACCGATTATTTTAAGAAAATTGGCCAATCGCGGACCTTGATCCTTTCCAATCAATGCGCGGTAAACGCAAAGGAAAAAGGCCTTTGGCTCAAGAGCATTCTTTTCGGCAATATCGTACAACATTGACGAAATGGCTTTTTCGTCCGTTTCATCCAATTTCGGCAAAACCGAGTCTCGCAATTCCGTTAAAGCATTCTTTTCGTTTTCCGCAAAGTCGAATTTTTTGCAATCAAGCAAGGAAAAACGGAATTCTTCCGGAGCAAATTCCCGAATCCAGTTCCATGCACAAAGACAGCGTTCTTTAAATCGGGGGATTTGCCAATCTTTTATTTCCGACTGAGTACGAACCACTGCGTCCACATCGCCGGAATTTATTTGGAGCAAATTGCACAAATGTCGGAACGGAATTTGATAGGGCATTTTCTCGGGACCGAATTCCAAGGCGGCCGCTTCGGCTTCATCCACCTGGGAAAGCTGATAAATCCGGCGTTCCTTGGCAAGAACGTCATCATTTTTGGCCTTATCCACACCGAAGGCAATTCGTTCGGTTTTATCGTAATCTTCGTAAATTTTAATAACGTCCAAATCAAAACTGATTACAAATTCCGTGTTGGGGCGCGTTCCGGCAAACAAATAGCGTGTTACCTCACTTTGATAAACCGCCAAAACGTCGCCTAAAGTGAGAACGTACCCTGACGAAGAGGCCATTTTTCCGGGCAAGCCCTTTTGTCCGATGAAATCGTATTGAAAAGTAACCGGCGACTTCCAATCGTATACTTCTTCACAAACACGTCGCGCCGTGTCGAAACTTCCGCCTTGACTGTGGTGATCCTTTCCGGCAGGCTCGAAAACGTTTTTTTCGTAAGCCCAACGCATGGGCCAATCCACACGCCAACCCAACTTGATTTCGCTGCATTCTCGTAAATCAACCTTGGTTTGGTGGCCGCATTCGGTACAACGATATTCCACTCCGTATTCGCCGTCGTAACCGAGAATTTCCGTTGTATCGCGATTGCATTTTGCGCAAAAGGCGGAAATGGGCCAGTATTCACCCACGATTTTGTGATTTTCATCCCGAACGCTGTCCAAAATTTCCCGAATTTTTTCCTTGTTCTGCAAGGCTGTTCGCATTCCTTCGGCGTAAAGTGATTTTTGATATCGTTCCGCCTGGTAAAGGTATTCGGGAAAGATACCAACTCGGGGCAAAATATTTTCCACATCAACTTCGTGATGGCGGGCGTAGGATTCGTCCCGGTCGAAAGGATCGGGAACCAAGGTTATGGGGAACCGAAGATGTTGTTCCAAGACATCGGCCTTGGGCATGTTTTTCGGAACCTTTCGGAAAACGTCATAATCATCCCAGGAATAGATGAAACGAACATTTTTTCCCAACTGACGCAGGGCTCGAACGACCAATTCCACGGAAATAATCTCTCGGAAGTTTCCGATATGAACAGTTCCGGAAGGTGTAATTCCGGAAGCACAGGTATAGGAAGGCAAATCGCCTTTTTCTCTAACAATTTTTTCGGCTGTTATATCAGCCCAGTGCAAAGATTTTTTTTCACTCATACAAATATTGTATCAGAAAAACTTTTTTTTGTCAACAGGGGACTATCCATCCGCAAATAAAATCCGAGGAAGTAATTTTTTTCTTGACAACTGACACTTTATCGGTTATAATCTTACTATGGAAATTTTTTTAACATTTGGAAATGAAAAAAAATCAGTCTCCTATGGTTCTACTCCCTTTGAAATTTTGGATGACTTGGCAAAAAGCTATAATGTGGAAGCCGAGGACATTTATGCGGTTCTTTTGAACAATCGATTATGCTCTCTACGGGAGCCGATACGTCACAGTGCCCGATTGGAGCCGGTTTTTGCATCTTCATCGGAAGGTGCATCGGTTTATCGGTCGACTTTGTGCTTTGTATTGGCGGCTGCATCCCACATGCTTTTTCCCGAAAAACGCCTTTTGGTGGGGCATAGTTTGGGCCACGGCTATTATTACACCTTCGATGACGAGGATTCAATCAGCGATGAGGATTTGGATTTGCTTTGGAAGCAAATGCAGAAAATCATTGACAGCAACGAAGTCATTCGCCAGGCTCGAATTCCATACGAGGAAGCCATTGAGTTGTTTGATAAACTCAATTTGATTAAAACCCGAAAGCAGTTGAACTTTGTGGCCGCTCCCAACTATCGAATAAACAAAATCGATGAATTTTCCGACCTGTACACAACGCCACTTTTGCCTTCCACAGGACTTTTGCACGTTTTCGAACTGAAAAAATTCGGTTCCGGATTTTTGCTCCGTTTCCCGCCTTCACGCACTCCGAAAACCTTGAAACCGATTTCCGAGCACAAACAACTGTTTTTGGTTTACGAACGATACAAAAATTGGGGCAAAAAACTGGATGTAACATCTGTCGCAGATTTAAACGAGTTGGTTTGCACCGGGAATTTCACGGACTTCATGGACATTTGCGAAACATTGCAGAATAAATGCTTTTCCGACGCTGCTGAAATGATTTATTCGCAGAAGAATGTTAAACTCGTTCTCATTGCGGGACCGTCCAGTTCCGGAAAAACAACATCGTCAAAAAAAATCGCTATGCAGTTACGGGTTCGAGGTTTTACACCTAAGGTAATAAGCTTGGACGACTACTACATCGGACGGGCCGACACACCCAAGGACGAAAACGGAAATTACGATTACGAATGTTTGGAAGCCCTTCGAGTGGAACAGCTCAACAAGGACCTGATTGATTTATTCAACGGCAAAGAGGTGGAAATTCCGTCCTATGACTTTTCTCTAGGGAAATACTACTACGACGGCCAGAAAAAAATGCATCTGAACAAGAATGACATTTTGATTATGGAAGGGATTCACGGACTTAACGACAAACTTACCCACTTAATAGGCAGCGACGAGAAGTTCAAAATTTACGTTTCCGCATTGACGCAGCTTAATTTGGACGATCATACCCGTGTGTCCACCCGGGACAATCGACTTATTCGTCGAATTGTACGGGACTCATGGCATCGTGGCAAAACGGCGTCCCAAAGTATCGGGATGTGGCCCAGCGTTCAGAAAGGCGAAGTCTTGCACATATTCCCGTTCCAAAACAATGCCGACGTGATGATAAACACCGCCTTGGATTACGAACTTTCCGTTCTGAAAGTTTATGCCGAGCCCTTGTTGCGGTGCGTTCCGCCCACGGATAGCGCATACACCCAGGCGTCCCACCTTTTGGCGTTCTTGGACAACTTTTTGCCCATCCCCGACACAATGGTTCCAAAACAATCACTGTTGCGAGAGTTTATCGGCGGAAGTTCATTCAAATATTGATATTCTCATTAAGGCGACTGCTGTATAGTTTTTAGGGGAGATTATACCGCTGTCGTTTTTTTTGCCGTAATCGCCACATTTTTTTCTCACCACACCCCAACTATTCGAATTTTTCGAATAGTTCGGTTTCGCCGCCACAAGGTGAACCCAACCAAATCGATGGCGGAAAATTCTTCCACGGAACGACGGTTGCGTTGTCGTCATTCTCGCCCCAACTATTCGAATTTTTCTAATAGTTCATTTTTCGCCGCCACAAGGTGAACCCAACCAAATCGATGGCGGAAAATTCTTCCACGGAATGACGGTTGCGTTGTCGCCATTCTCACCCCAACTATTCGAATTTTTCTAATAGTTCATTTTTCGCCGATGTGTTCCATCACCGAATTTCCCTAACATTTTGGAAACATTTTGGAAATCGAAGACCGATGACAAAAGTTAAAACACAGAAAATTTTTCACCAAATATTAAAAAAAAAGCTGAATTTTTTTATAAAAAATGCCGTTTTTTTTAAAAAGACTTGACTTTTTCCCTTTTATATGTTACAATGTAAGTGGAGGATGATATGAAAAGAGCATTTTTTTGTATTACAATCTTAACTCTTCTTTTATTCTCGTGTGAAACTACCTATACGGACTATTATAAAGTTTCTGTTGACAAATCTGTTGTGGGTGGTAAAATATATGTTCCGGCTAACCAGTTCCGCGTTGGCCATATGGTGGAAATCGAAATAACCCCGGATCCCGGACAACAATTTGAAACCGATTCGTTGTGCTACTACACTTCCGGCGGAACTCGATACGGAATCCACGGAACCCGTTTCCATATGCCGGATTCGGATATTACCATTTTCTGTAAATTTATCGAAAGTTCCAGCGTCACCACCCTGGAAGTCAAAAAGCCGGGTGGAAAGGTTGTGAAAAACGGAAGTTCAGTTCACTTTGTTGGGTCAATGCCCTTATCGGCCAATATTCTGCAAAGTGGTGTCGTTCTTTCCTCATCCCAGTTGGAATGGTATTCCGATAAACCCACCAGCATCAGTGTTGACAAAAACACCGGCAACTTGATTGATCTTGCAAACGGTACCGGCGAAGCCAAAATAACGGCCAGACTTTCCGGAACCGACCACGAACTTTTTTCAATCACAGCCTATTCTTATCCGGAGGGATTGTTCCCGGACAGTCCGGGTAGTGGCGAAATTAAAAGCGTTAGGTTGGGGGCAATCGGAAATCTTTCAAAACTTTATATTCCCGATTGTATCAACGGGGTTGCCACAGTTGCCCTGGGGGATAATCTCCTTGGTACCAACAGCGAATCTCCCAGTGAGAGGCGAACCAGTATTAACGAGTTGTACATTCCTTCCACCGTTACCACAATCGGAAAAAGTGCCTTCTATGGTCTTGCCAGTTTGGCAACCGTCAGATGTCATGCCGCAGTTCCGCCCCAACTTGCTGTGGACGTTTTTAGCGGCTGCGGATCAAATTTTGTGATTCGCGTCCCCAATGATCAGATTAACGCTTATAAGGTTGCAATAAATCCGGACGAAACATCTTCATGGAGCGTTTATGCCTCCCGTATTACCGGACTGGACACATATTCCGTACGTTGGGGAACCATCCGAGGCTCTAACAAGGAAGGGGTGGTCATGGACGATGATACACCGGTGATAAGCAATCCCGGTACAATTTCCTTGCCGAACCAAAGAGTTTTTATAGATACATCTATGGCCGATGCGGCAAATACCTCTCACCCCAATCGTACCAATCCGGTCATAACCAATGTCACCGCGGGAGAGAGGGTTTACGTGTCCCTTTTGCCAAATTCCACCCAGCAATATGCTCCGGAGGAAGAAACATATAGGCTTAATTGGACTAAGACCGCAACTGATCCCTCTCGTACCTATGCGGATATGGCCAATGGATACACCTCCTTTATTATGCCCGAACACGATATCTATCTCAACTGTACATATAAATGGGCTAAAACGGACATTGCTTTGGATCTCAATGGGGGAAAATCTCCCACCACATCGGTGGTGGCCACATACGGTGAGCCTATAACATTCAAAAAAAGTGATCGTCCCCTTCGAGAAGGATATATTTTCGAAGGATATTTCTTCACTTCCACATCAGCGGAGGGGGTTGTTAAAACTCCGTACTGCAACCAAAATATGGGAAGCAGCAACACGTGGTACTCCAACTCGAAAACTGCCGTTCTTACTGCGGAATGGGAACCCTATATGGCCACTTTGCAGATTAACAACATAAATGCCGATGAGGCTTCCGGCCTGGATGACGTTTACTCGGTTCGTGTAAGTTACGGTGAAGATATGCCGCAAATTTGCGATACCGGCGGTAACCCCATTGAGGCACCCACACGAAGCGGGTATGAATTCAAAGGCTACGTGATGGAAGACGGAACAATGTATTACGACAAAGCCCTGCGGTCGGTGCGTAAATGGGACCAGGGCGGTGTCATCAACGAGAAGGATGACGGAACATATGAACAGGTGCCTCCGGCAAGCTCATACATGCTTTTCCCCTGGTGGGTTAAGCTGTGATTGTTTCTCAACGTGATGGCGGAATTTTTGTTTCAGACATAGGTAATTTCAATCCGGCGGAAACCCTTGATTGCGGTCAGGCTTTTCGCTGGACTTTACGGGATGACGGACTATTTTTCGGAGTCGCCTCCAACAAGAAACTTCTTCTTCAAGAAATTGCAGGCGGTTTTCTTTTCCACGGCATTGATTTAGACGAGTTTAATGATTTTTGGTTTCATTACTTCGATTTTGGAACCGACTATTCGGAAATATTGAACCGTCTTTCCGGGGATTCCACGCTAAAAATGGCTATAAAAAAATTTTCCGGAATCCGTATTTTACGGCAAAATTCCGCGGAAGCGACATTTAGTTTTATAATATCCCAAAACAATAACATTCCCCGAATAAAAAAAATCGTGGAAAAACTTTCTTCATTATGCGGAACGCCCTTGGGAGAGAACCTGTTTGCGTTCCCCACTCCGGAACAAATCGCATCCCGAAATGAAGAAGAACTTTGTCGAGAATTGCGGTGCGGTTATCGTGGGGAATATTTAATCTCCACCGCTCGGGCATTATGCGACGGCAAAATTGATTTTGACGAAATTGCCTCCCTTCCTTTGAAAGAGGCCGAAAAAAAATTATGTGAACTGAAAGGCGTCGGCCCCAAAGTTGCCCAATGTATTTTGCTTTACGGTCTCCATCGTACCGATGCCTTTCCCGTGGATGTGTGGGTTAAACGAATTATGGAGCGGTTTTATCCCCATGGATTTCCTCACATGTTTAATGACGTGGCAGGAATTGCCCAACAATATCTTTTTCATTATATAAGGAATGAATCATGAAAAAAATTTTGTTCGTATTTTTTCTATTGATTTGCCTAATTTCTTGCCAAAAACAGAGTGCGGTCCCATTTTTGATTAACGGAGAGTCCGGAAAGATTTTTCCATTGGAAAATGCAGGGAAAGAGGGGAAAATCCCTGCCGGAGAAGAAATACGTTTTCTTTTTGAGGAACCGATAACAGCCACAGGTCGGAGTCTCCATGTGGATTTTTCCTTTATGGAAGAAAGTTCTCCGGTGGTTTTGGGATTTCTCCATGACAGCAACGAAAAAAATCCCTTTTTCGCCATCGTTCACCCCAAAAACCGTGAGGCAACAGTTCGGATTTCCATTGCCTTTCCCGATGTGGCCGCCTTTGGTTTTTACGTCTACTCTTCGTCTCCGCTGCAACTAATCCGCGCGTCTGTGGACGAAGCGTTTTTGGGAACGGAAATTTCTTCCACTGAAGTCCATTTTGGTTTTCCCGCCCATGGTGGAAATTTTTCCGCGGAAACTGTCCAAGGGGATTTTTCCCCAATGGTGGGAATTCCCGGAAGAATAAAAATTCTCTTGGAGGAAAATCCTCCGGAATTTGTAAAAATCCAAGGGGCTAAATCCATTTTTACAGTTCAAACCGAAGGATTTTCCGGCGAAATTCCATTGGACACCCGACAAATGGGAAATTTCACCGCCCAAAACGGAATTTTCACTGCTCAAAGCCGGGGAATCCGCGGAATTGTTTTTGAAAAGGCGGAAATCGAAAGCACGTTGGTTCCCATCCCCGCGGATCCGGGGCTGATTGTTTCGTGGCAACAGGATCAATGGCGACAAACCACTTTCGAACTTTTTTCATGGCCTCAGTTGCCGCAAATTTTGATTTTCGACTTTATGAATCATTCGGTGCAGGACGAATTTTTGAAACGTCTCGCGTTTTTTGCGGAAAAGGCCGGATATCGCGGCACTATTCCCACCTTTGAGGAAATTTCCAATTTGCACGGATTTAACGCCCATGACTATCGCAACGAAACCTTGGCGGAATTTTTCACCATAATTGAAACTCGCAAAATGGAAATTTCCAACGGCGAAAAGGTCCTTTTGGAAATTTTAAAACGGAACGGAATCATTGTGGAAAATCCCAACGGCGGCTTTCTTCCGGGAAATGGATCGGTGGTTTCCATAAGTCGGCAAACTTCAAATCGGTTGCGAATGAAGCTTTTGGTACACGAACTTCTCCACGGAATTTATTTTACCGATGTGGAATTTCAAGAGGCAGTTGAACGGGAATTTTACAATGTGGGACAGACGGAAAGGCAGTTTTTGCTGGACTACTTTTCGAGAAACCCCAATTTACAATACGATGCCACCGATGAGTATCTTATTAAAAACGAGTTCATGGCCTACGTTCTCCAACAACCCACCGGTGATTTAAGTGAATATTTTTCCAAAAACCTGGCCCAAATTTATTTTATGAACACATCTGAAGCAGCAAAAGTTATTATTGCCAACAAAGCGGAAAAATTTGTAACTGCTTCAAAAAATCTGTCCGCATTTCTGAAAGGGAAATACGGTTTTGAGGCCGGACGGATGCATCTAATAAATGTGAGAAACTTGTAGGCAACGGGAAAATCAGGTTGACAAAATAAAAAAAACATGGTAGAATATCCTTATGAAAAAATTCTTGGGATTTTTGTTTTTTTTATTTCTCCTGGCCGGAGCCGCCGCAGTTTTTTACTACGGATGGGTTCAACATAGGATTCCCGTTGGAAAATTCGGTGTTTTTTCTTCCCAAACCAACGGAATCGAAAAAGACGTTATCGAAAACGGACAATTTGCATGGCGATGGCAATGTTTAATCCCCGATAATTCCCGACTTTTTATTTTCGAAAACGTCCCCACATCTGTGGAAGGTGTTATTTCCCAAGATCTTCCCATGGCGGATACCTACAAAAAGTTGCTTTCCGAGGGTGATTTTTCCTATTCCGTAAAATATAAGGCCACGGTGCAGGTAAATTTGGCTCATATGAGCGATTTGGTTGCAAAAAAGTCTGTGGAAACTCAAGAGGATTTAACAAATTTTCTGAAAAACCAGGCTGAACTTTTGAAAACCGAAATAATTTCCCATTTTGAAAATAAATTCCGGTCTTCCGAGGAAGTTACATCCACGGATTTTACTCTCAATTTGGAAGAGGGAAAGGCCATTTTCGATTTTGAAACCAATTATCCCCGGATTACTGTTACGGAATTTTCCGTTTCCGTTGACAAGGTTCCCAACATTCCCCTGTACAATGTGGCTAAATCCGCCTACAACGATTATTTGGCAAAAATGGAAGAGCAACTTTCCGCAGATTTATCGGTGGCTGGGGATGTCTCATCGGCTGATTTTTACGCAATGGAACGCTATTTGCGTTGGGCAAATGCCGTAAAGGAAAATCCGGAATTACTGGAAATAATCAAAATTAAGGACCTTCTCCCGTGAATCGAATAAAAATCGCCCGTTCGTTGCAAACTTTCGGGCGAATATTGAAAGAAGGCGGATTCGAAGCCTTTTTGGTGGGAGGTGCTGTCCGCGATTCTCTGTTAAAAAAATCATGTTCTGACTATGATGTGGCCACAAATGCCACTCCCAAGCAGGTAATGTCTCTGTTCAAACACGTTATTCCCACAGGAATTGCCCACGGAACCGTTACTGTGCTTTTCGGTGGCGAGAAAATTGAAGTTACCACATTCCGAACCGACAGCGATTACAGCGATGGTCGTCATCCCACCAATGTCTCCTTTGCATCCACTGTGGAAGAAGATTTATCCCGCAGAGATTTTACCGTGAATGCCATTGCTGCTTCTTTGGAAAACGGACTTATCTGCGATCCCTTTAACGGACGAAAGGATTTGCAAAATGGAATAATCCGCGCTGTGGGAAGTCCCCGGGAGCGTTTTTCAGAAGATGGATTACGGCCAATTCGCGCAATTCGCTTTGCATCCAAATTGGGATTTCAAATTCATCCCGAAACCTTGGCGGAAATCCCCCACTGTCTGGACACAGTGAAAAAAATTTCCATAGAACGATTTACCGATGAATTTTCGAAAATTCTACTGACAAAAAAACCGTCGGAGGCTCTTTTTCTAATGGAAGAAACCGGAATCCTGCAAATTTTCGTTCCTGAATTATGCCGGTGCAAGGATTGTCATCAAGGGGGATTCCACAGTTTTGATGTTATGACTCATCTTTTTTACGCCGTAGACGGAATTGCCCACTTCCTACAAGGCTCCGATGTGGTCGAAGACGAAAGACGAAACCTGGCTTTGGCAGCCCTGTTCCATGATGTGGGGAAACCACAATGCGCGGAGCCGTCTCGGGAAGATGCAGGTCGCCAAACATTTTATGGACACGAAAATTTGAGCAGAGAAATGGCCAACACAATTTTGACGCGACTGCGTTTTCCCAATGCAACGGTGAAGCGAGTATGCCTGTTAATCGAAAATCATATGTTTTCTTACGAGCCATGTTGGTCCGATGCGGCCGTTCGGCGATTCCTGTCGCGATTAAACCTAAATTCCAACCCGGGTATTCTCAATTCACTTTTCGATTTACGCCGTGCCGATGCCTTCGCATTGGAAAATCATCCCCAAACTTGCAAAAACCTGGACGCCTTTGAAGAACGAATTGAACAGATACTTTCCCAAGACGGAGCTCTTTCCCTTAAAGATTTGGAAGTCAACGGAAAGGACTTGATTCAAATGGGAATTACCAACGGAATAAAAATCGGTTGGACATTGAACGAACTGTTGAATACCGTTTTGGATTCTCCGGAGATGAATCAGAAAGAAAAACTTTTGAACCTGGCAAAAAATCTCAACAACCTTTAATTTTCTTCCATCAATTTATCCACATAGGGAGCGAGATCGGTGTCGATTTGGATTTTAGCGAGATTTTCCCGGATTTTCTCGTAATATTGATTATCGCTGAAAAGTTTTTCCACCTGTTCAATGATTCGAGCCGGCTTGCGAATCAGCCATCCCACTTTATGGTAGCGAGCAAAACGGATATTTGCCATTTCGTGTTTGATGTATGAGCAAATAATCACCGGTTTGCGATAACGCAACACTTCCATCAGGGTAGCGGGACCGGCCTTGATTACCGCACAGTCGCAAATGGCAATCAACTCTTCCATAAAATCCACAAAGCCGAAAACGTGAAGATCCAAAGATGGATTCGAAGCTGCGATGAGCTTCAGTGACTTTTCCATAACCTTGGCCCGGCCACAAACCACAACCAAAGCAAAATCGTTTTTACGTTGCAAACAAGCATTTACCACGGCCGTTGCATGGGGCAATCCTTCGCCACCGCCTGCCAGAAGTAAAATGCGACGACCGGGAGCAAATCCGTATTTTTCCCGAAGTTCGGCGATTCGCTGAGGAGTGGGCGGGTTGGAATATTTTTTGTTTAAGATGAAGGGCATAATCGACACATTTTCTTCCGGAATGCCGAATCGCTGAATTGCCATGTTCCGAGCCCGTTCCGAAAACACGTTGTACTGAACATTTTTGCTGTAAAACCATGCCGCTTCCGGGGCAAAAGGATCGGTAACTATGCAACGAAAGGATAGATCCATT
>JAFNZQ010000215.1 GCA_017382775.1 Spirochaetaceae bacterium | reverse complement strand
GAATACGAGTTCCCCATGGGCTTCCAGGAACTGGAAGGAATCCACAACAGGACCGATTTTGACCTGTCTCGCCACACGGAATTTTCCGGAAAAGACATGCGATACATCGATCAAGACAACGGAAACGAACGGTACATTCCGTACATTATCGAAACGTCTGCCGGATTAACCCGAAACGTTTTGATGTTCCTTTGCGATGCCTACGAAGAGCAGAAGGTTGCCGACAAAGGTAATGATGACGATTGGCGAACGGTTTTGCACTTCCACCCGAAAATCGCCCCAATTACCGTTGCAATTCTCCCTTTGATGAAGAAGGACGGATTGGCAGAAATCGCAAAGGAAATTCAGAATGAATTAAAGGAAGAATTTGTAACCGATTTCGATACATCGGGAGCAATCGGAAAGCGATATCGCCGTCAGGATGAAATCGGAACACCTTTCTGCATCACTGTTGACTATCAAACCAAGGAAGATAACACGGTGACAATTCGGTTTAGGGATTCCATGGAACAAATCCGTGTTAGCCGTGATGAAATTCTCAACGAAATCCACAAAGGAATCAAAAATTACAGTCGTCAATAATTTTGATTTGTCCAATTATTGCCCGAGCCCTTTGGAATTTTCATTCTTCGCAAAATCGAACTATTCGAAAAATTAAAATAGTTCGATTTTGTGGGATATTTTGGTAAAACCCGATTTGCCATTCTTAAAGATTGATTTTGGAATTGGGAGAATAACCAAAAATATCGTTCCTTTAGGGCTGGGTTTCTCGATTTTTACGATTCCCGTTTTCGATTTGAACTATTCGAATTTTTCGAATAGTTCAAATTTGTACAACCGGTTTGATTTGGTGAATCGTTGCGACAGAACCGTAAGGTTATTTTTTCAAAATCGGGAGTATTACCAAAAAGGTTGTGCCATCGCTTCCGGTTTTTTCTATCATGACTTTTCCTTTGTGCATTTGAACGATTCGATGTACCAATCCCAATCCGATACCGCTTCCTTCAATTTGACCATCGGAAGCATTCTTTCCCCGAACGAAAGGTTCGAAAATTCTTTTTTGCTCATTTTCCGGAATTCCCTTGCCTTTGTCGCTTACTCGAATGTAAATTCCTTCATCGGCGGAGGCTTTCGTGAAAAATCCGAAAAATTTCGGCGGAAGCTTTTCTTTAACAAGGGAGATTTTGACATACTTCCCTGATTTAGCATGCTTAATTGCGTTTCCGATTAAATTATCAATGATTCCGGAAATAGCGATGGGATCACACTCAAAATCAATGGGGGCTGAAGGAAGATCGGTCTCGTATTTAAACCCTATTTCAGCCTTTTGGGTGAAAATTCGGTTCGCAACAGTTTCCGTCAATTTAACAACATCGCATTCCTGTTTGCGTGAGGCAGTATTTGCGTTTACGTTAGCAAAGAGAAGGTAATATTCGATTGTGTCCTTCAGCCGTCGGGCTTCCTTTTCCAGCTGCGTACCATACCTGGCAATCTTGTTGGGAGTGTTTACAATTCCCTTCGCCATGTTTTGTCCTGTGAGTGAAACAACGGCTATGGGCGTTTTTAATTCATGGGTAACGGTGGAGATAAATTCTTGTTGCTTCACGGTCATTTCTTTTAGTTTGATTATATGGGTAAACACAACGATGGTTCCCAGGATTAAAAATGACAACATGATCAAAATCCATATTAAGTTGAGAGTAAAAGTTTGGCTGTTCATTTCGGAGAAAAAATCAGTTGTTTGGACGCTGATGAGAGAAGGGGAGTCTCGAAATGCATAAATGGGTTTTAAGTCAATGAATGGGGATAAAAATTCGGGGATTTTCTCACCGCTGTATAAATCGGAAAGAAGAACTTGGGAGTTTAAGGCCTCTTTGACTTGGGGAATATTTTGAAATATATTATAGGAAAATACTTTGTCGGAATAATCCTTGGATGTAAAAATTCGATCGGTCCAATTTCGGGTGTGCCACCAAATTGTATTTTCAGAATCGGCGATGGAAAACATAAAAATTTTGGATTTCGCAAAGGTCTCCTCGGCTATTTCCGGGAGAAACTCGTTGATTATATCTTTTTTATCTATTGAATATTCGAAGAAACATAAAGTGGAATTCAGAGTTGTGAAACAATTCAGGATTTTAATTTCGCTTTCGGAAGAATCCGCCAGAAAAAAATTTCCGGGCAAGGTCTCTTTCAATCCTTTCAGAAAATCGGGAGAATTGACTATCGGCTGCGTGTAGGACATGAAAAATTTGTTGTTTTTTATTTCAAAGGTTTGGATGGAGGTTTTTTCATCGATTATGTACATCCGAGGTGATTTTATCCATTTGTTTGTGCTTGTATTACAGAGATTAAGGGCTAAAATATCAATTTGATCATCGTTTACGGAGAGTGACAGAAAAGACTTTGAGATGGAAAAAAGTTTTTCTCCCACTTTATTGAAAAAGGATGATATTTGGGGAGTGGGTTCGTATTCGGGCGTTTTGGTTGCAGACAGTCGCGACATCCACAGGATTTGGATGGACGCAAGAAAAATTAAGGAAAAAATAATAGTTAGAGGTGGAAGAAATCGTTTTTGCAATATTGATGTTTTGAATTTCATTTTTCCCTTTGGCGATTATTCGTAACCTTATCTCGATATAGATTATAATACAAAAATTCCGTTTTGTCAAGTTGCGGTTTCTGTTTTTTTCGAGAAACGAATTTTTCGAATAGTTGGAATTATACATCCTGCTTGTTGTGAAAAGCGCGGTGAGCAACTATTAGAAAAATTGCAACAGTTGCGGCCGGGAAATCGAACTATTCGAATTTTTCGAATAGTTCGTTCCGACACACAGGATGGAATCCTTTCAATCCACGAGCGGGTATCATCGCCTATTCCGGAAGTTGAACTATTCGAATTTTTCGAATAGTTCACGTCGTCGCCGATGGGAAAAATCGATGAAAAAAATAAAGTAAAGGAAAAATTAAATGTCATTCAGATCCACTGAGTCGCCGACCTTAATGCCTGCTTTGTCGAACCACCCTTGAGGCACTTCCAAGGCGTATCGCACCGAGAATGGACTGACAACAGATTTTTCGTTAAAAGGTTCCATGTCAAAAATGGCTCGTATTTCCCCGGATGAGGAAATGTAGGCGATGGACAGAGGCGAAGGAGTGTTTTTCATCCAAAAGGCTAGACGTTCATCTTTTTGAAACACGAATAACATCCCCGTTCCTTCTGGAATTTTTTCTCTGAACATAAAGCCTTGCTCCCGTTGTTCTTCGGTTTTTGCCAATTCAACGGTGAGTGAGTGCGTATCTCCATTCGATGTTTTAATTCGAATTTCGGCCTTTTCAAATGTATCCTTTGCTTCACAGGAGAAACACAGCAGAAAGAGAAGGGTGAAAAGAAGCCTCATATCAAATACCGTCCAAGAGACTGTCGTATTCTTCCTTCAGCGAAGATTTTTTCGTCTCCGATGCGTTTTGAAGCCTTTCGAAAATTACTTTATCAATATATTTCAACGTTGAAGGTCGTTCCAGAGTGATTATAACCTCATCGTTTTGCCATTGCGCAACATCGGCTGAAATCGTTGTGGGTTCACCATATTTTTCAGTCATTTTAGAAAAAACGGAAAAAAAATCCATTTTTTTTTGGCGAAAATTTATGGTTATCGTGTATAACATTTCATCGGAAAACTGAAAAAAGCAGCGATTTAACTGTGCCGTCCCATTGGTTTCAATCAAAACTCTGTTTTCACCGGGAAGAAGGGAAACATCCCTTTCGCCTCTATACCCAAAATTAGGCCGTTCCATAAGGAGACTTTTGACCTGTTCCAGTCCCATTCGCAACTCTATTCCGTCATATCCCTTGGGAAGCCCTTGGGAAAAAGCAACGAAATTAAAAGCCAAACCGAAAAAGATAATCAAAATTGTTTTTTTCATACTTCTCCTAAAAATCCTCGTCCCACGAATCGGATTTCACATTCAAGTTGGAAACCGAATTTATTTTGCACTTCCTTCTTAACAATCTGCACAAGGGAAAAAATGTCCTTTGCAGTAGCGCCACCGGTATTTATTATAAAATTTCCGTGAAAGTCCGCCACTTTGGCTCCGCCCCGGGAAGTTCCTTTCAATCCCGCTTCATCAATAATCGCCCCGGAACTTTTACCGAAGGAATGATTATTCTTGAAAACACTTCCGGCGGAAGGAAAATCAAATTGGTGCTTTTCCCTTCGGGAATTCAGATAAAAATCGCAGCTTTTTTGAATCTCTTCCGGAGTTCCAATGGATTTTCGAAATCTTCCCGCCAAAATTGCTCTCCGGTTGTTCATAAATGGTGACTTTTTATAATCCCAATGGGATTGACAAAAGGTGTAGGTCTCCTTGTAACATTTATCCAAATCAAAAAAATCTGCCGCAATGAGGTTTTCACAAATGGATTTCTCGTAACATCGTGCGTTCATAAAAAGGGCACCGCCCACCGTCCCGGGAAGTCCCGCAAATTTTTCAAATCCGGAAAGTCCTTTCTCCCGACAGAAATTCACCAAGTCGTTCGTTTTGGCACCGCATTGTACCCAAATTTCGTCATTGTCAATACGGATTTCATCCATTTTACCGGTGTGGATTGTCAGTCCTTC
>JAFNZQ010000214.1 GCA_017382775.1 Spirochaetaceae bacterium | reverse complement strand
TTCGAAAACATTCATGTGGGGAAAAAGTCCGTAACTTTGAAAAACCGTTGCCGTGTCTCTCTTGTTTGGGGGAAGCATGGTAACATCATTTTCCCCGATGAAAACCTTTCCCTCAGAGGGCAATTCGAAGCCGGCAATCATTCGCAAGGTTGTGGTTTTTCCGCATCCGGAAGGTCCCAAAAGGGTGACCAACTCACCGGATTTTATTTCCAAATTGGAATCCTTCACCGCGTAAACATCATCCCGTCCGTTTACATTTTTAAACCGTTTTGTGACGTGTTCCAATCGTACAGATGCCTGTTTGTTGTCCATGTTTTCTCCAATTATGATACTGTTTTCTGCATATTCCCTCTATCGGGAACCAAAATTCTGAGCAGACCGAAAACTGCCAAAATTATTAAAATTAAAACCGTTGAAAGTACGGAGGCGAGCCCGAATCGCAGGTTTTCCGAAAAATTGTAGATTTGCATTGTTATGTGATACCACCGTGCGGAAATCAGGAAGACAACGGCACTCACCGCAGTCATTGAACGAACAAAGGTGTAACTCATTCCCGTTATGAAAGCCGGACGAATGAGGGGTAACACAATGGTTCGGAAAACGGTGGGGGAATCTGCTCCCAAGTCATAGGCGGCTTCTTCAATGGATTTATCGATTTGCCGCAGGGATGCAACACCGTTTTCAATTCCCACAGGTAATTCGCGTATTATGTAGTTAATAACCATGATGGCACCGGTTCCCACCAGTACCAATGGAGGTTCGTTGAAGGCAAGTATGTAGGCAATACCCACAAGAGTACCGGGTACGGCAAAGGGAGACATGAGCAGTACTTCCAAAACCCGTTTACCGATGAAGGTTTTTCTCACTAAAAGAAGTGCCGTAATCATTGCCAAAATTCCGGCAATGGGAGTGGCAATGGCAGCCAAGGTAATTGTGTCCACAATTGATTTCATTCCTCGGCTTATTCCTTCAACGATATTTTCCAAGGTGAAGGTGTAATCAATACCCCAATTTTTCACGAAACAGCCGGCTACAATTGTAAGATACAAAAGGCTTATGAAAATTATAATTGCGTAAACAAAAACGGAAATAATACGTCGCACCGTTGGCGTTGTTAATTCCGTTAAACGCAACGACGGTTTTCCGGTAATGGTGACGAAACTTCGTTTTTCCACCCAGTAGCGTTGTAAGAAAAAGGCCGTTAAGGTGGGAAGCAGCACCATTATGGATAATGCCGAACCTAAACCGAAGTCGTTTCTGCCGGTGACCGCAATGTAGGCTTCCACAGACAGGACGCGAAAATTTCCCGCCAACAACAGTGGATTGGCAAAATCGGCCAAGGAATTGGTAAATACCAAAAGCCAGGCGGACAAAATGCCGGGCATGGACAGTGGCAAGGTTACGTTAAAAAAGGTTTGCAACTTTGTGGCGGATAAATCCAAGGATGCATCCTCCACGGTGGAATCAATGGACCGTAAAATTCCCTGTAAAGTCATGAAGGCAATGGGGAACATACATATGGTTTGAACCAAAACCAGTCCGCCAAGACCGTATATGGAAAAATTTTCCAGTTTGAGAAGTTGATTTGTAATCAAACCGTTATTTCCCGCCAACAGGATGATGGACAGTGTTAGGGAGAAGGGCGGTGAAATAATGGGCATATTGGCCATGGCGGTTATGAATTTTTTACCCTTGATACTGGTTCGTTCCACAGCAAAGGCAAAGATGAAGCCTATGAAAGTGGAGACGGTGGCGGTGAATGCTCCCAACTGCAATGAACCGACAAGGGCTCGCAGGGCATCACGGCTGAAAATTTGCTTCCAGGCGTAAAGGGAAAATTCTCCGTCACGGACAAAGGTTAGCCTAAGAGCCTCGAAAAAGGGGTAGGCAATGAAAAAGCCCGCAATGACAAAGAGTATAAGCACCGAATATCCCACAAAGGCATCTCTGGCAAAGGAGGAGATACCAAAGGCCACGATGAAAATTACGGTGGCAAGTACTAAAAGCGCCGCCAATAATCCCACAAATTTCCCACCGGCAGCGGAAATGTCTTCACTTTGTTTAATAAAGAGAAGGCTTTCGGTGAAGAAGCCTTCTTCATCCATAATCGGTGCGAAAAAGTAGTTTTCAAATCTGTATATTTCGCCGTAGTAGGCACTTTCAATGCCTTGCAGAAAGGCTTCGTCGGATTTGGATTCGTTCCAAAAAGCGAGAAGTTCTTCACAATAATCGGCGTGTTCATAGTCGAATGGTATAAAATCTTCCGAATCATCGTCATAGGGAAAAAACAGAATCTGGGCATTGGGTAAGAAGCGAGATGCACCTTCCAACCACAGCGGAACATCATCCAATTCGGCAGGCACAGTTTGTGTGAAAAGGGTGATGGTCTCTTCGCTTTCTTTAAGTTGCTCATCCATGTAAGCCGAAGAAAGGACGGAAAAAATCCAAAAAGCAAACGCGACAAAAATTGCGGAAACGGTAAAGAATCGTATGTATTTAACTTTCAAAATATTCTCTGTTATACAAATAGGTGAGAGAAGAGGAACTTCTCTCACCATGGTGTTTTATCGTTTTGAACCGATTTCGTTATTCCATCGTTCCAAAAGTCTTTCTTTGTTATTCTTATCTCCGTCCCATGCAAAATCCTGGGAAACGGTTTTAATGTCATTTATGTTCAATGCATCCTTGTGGGGTGTGGCAATGGACGAAACGGGAACAACAAAGTATTCGGCAATGATGTCCTGTGCGGG
>JAFNZQ010000019.1 GCA_017382775.1 Spirochaetaceae bacterium | reverse complement strand
CCATGAGACTTTGCCATTCTTCCCGTTTTTGCCACAGCAAATCGTAGGCCTTTTGCCATTCCTCTTCGCCGTCGAAGTACATACTTTCCGCGGAATTTTCCCATTCATAACGCTGTTGCAATAATTGGACTTGGGCTTGATCCCATTTGGCATTTGCCTCTTCCAAGGCGGCAATAAAATCGTCGCTCCACGAATAGGCAATTTCATCACCCTCCACAATGGATTTGGAAATTTCCAAGTCAGAAAAAACCTGTTCCATGGAGGCGGTGGTTTCCTGTTTGGTCTCCTCCGCTATTTGGGAAGCAATGGCTGTGGCACTGTTTTCCAAAGCCTCATTCCGTAGGGATTGGGTATCATACATTTTGTTGGCAACGAAAATGGATAATTCATTGCGGTAAATTCCCTCCAATTCCCCACGAATTTCATCTTCCCAATGGGATTGTGCGGAAAGGGCTTCTCGAAAAATTCTTTCATCGGAAAAATCACTTTGATAAATTTCCTTTTTCCGGGACAAAACGCAATTTTCCGCCAAATAGGCAAAGACCTTGTCCGCCTTTTCCGTAAATTCATCGACGCTTTCCGTTTCACTTTCCAAAGAGGCCAATTCCCTACGCAGTTGGGTTAAAAAATCTCCCCTAGCCTCTTCCGCCGAACGAGCCAAAGAACTGTTCACTCCATGGGAAAGATAAAAATTTCCGTAGGCTTCTTCCAACCTACTTTTTGCTTCCTCCCGGGAAAGGACATTTTCCTCTTCCTTGGCAAAGACTTCATCCTGCTCCCAGAAAACAAGGGCCTCTTCGATAACACCGGCGCCCACCACCGAGAAAAATTCCTCTTCGGTAGCAAAGGCAGCCCTGTTGAATTCATCGTAAAGGACGGCCTCCATCCGCCGGAAAGCGGCATCTTGCACACTTTCGTAGAAAACTTGGGCAGGAATAAGCCCCATGGAATAAATCGACAACATAATAATTGCCGAAACTTGACGCCATTTACTCATGTTTACCTCCTGATATTTTTGGATTTCAAAATATAATTGGCAAAAAATCAAAAAACACACATTTTTAAATAAATTTTCTTGACATTTTTTTTTTATATGATAGAATATTATAGAGTTGTATATTGGGAGAGCTTAATGAAGAGTTTTGTAGGAAAAGGGAAAGGAAGTCCCGCTGAAGCAGTGGAAGAGGCCTGTCAAGGCTTATTTTTCCCCAGTTTAGTTGTTTTCATGACGGCTTACGAAAATTTGGGAGAAGTGGCCAAAGCAATACATGAGAAATATCCGGACATTCCCACCATGGGATCCACCGGAATAAAGATTGCCAACGGAACATTTGACACGACCTCTGTATTCGTAATGGCCTTTTTTCAAGATGCCGTAGTTCGTTGCGATGTTATCGAGAACGCAAGCGAAACTCCGCTGTTGGCAATGCGACGTTTCGAAAGTCAACTGGACGGAATAAACCCCGGTGAATCCGACACCGTATGTTTGGAAATGTGTACATCGGCGAATATTTCCCGCTGTCTCGTGGCTATGGCATGTTTCTTGCAGCGTTATGGCGTATCCCTTGTGGGCGGCGCAATTTTCGAAAGCTTGGATTTCCCTCCGATACATGTGGCTTTGAACGGTGAATTGTACGACGATGCCATGGTTTATGCCCTCATCAAGAACACCACAGGTAAGGTAAAGGTTTACAAAAACAACATTTACCTTCAACAAGACAACAAGCTTCACTTTGCCACAAAAACGAAAATGTCCGATATGTCCATATTGGAATTTGACAACGGCTTATCTCCTTTGGAAATTTACACCTCCGAAACAAATTTGGACATTACCACCACAAAGGAAAACATCATAAACAATACCTTTGTGGCCCCCTTCGGTCGTGTGGTGGGTGATGATATATACATTATTTCATTGAGAGACTGTTCACCGCCGGCACCGGAACTTGCCTGTTTCCGTGCAGTGAACTTGAATGACTGTCTTTGCGTTCTCTCTCTGGGAGATTACGAAAAGATTGAAGATGAGTTAAGGGCGAAAATTCATGAAGATATCCCCAATCCTTCCCTTATATTCTCCGTAGACTGTATTTTCCGCTTCATGCTGTATTCCCAAAAGGGATATTTTGACACCTATGTGCGTAACATGAACGAAGTGGCGAGAAACCATTTCGGTTTTGTCTCCGGCGGAGAACAAATCAACGATCAGCCCGTGAACCAAACTGCCGTAATTGCGGTTTTTGAATAGGAGTAAATACAATGGAAAATAATGTTGACAGTTACCCAATGGAAGATAATATCAGTTACCAGAGGTTCGAAGACGGATTTTTCGCAATATCGACCATTGCAAATGCCGTAAAAGAACTTAACTTGGCAATGTCACAAAAAGAATATCAAACATTGATAGCTCTTATGAAATTAACCGATTCCTACAACGAAGTTATAAAAAACAACTCGGAAATTGCCCATAACGTAGGTGGAATTGAAGAGGAATTTCGTGATGTCGTGGGAATTTCGGATAGGTTCAACGGTGTTGTACGAAAGGTGACCGATGCCAGTTCCAGTGCCAGCATAAACATGAAGAACATTAAAACCAGTTCCGACAAGGTTCGTAGTTTGTTCTTGGAAGTTTCCGATATTTATGAAGGCTTGCAGAAAGGATTTATCGCCATTCAGGCCACAATGAAAAGCATTGTGGACATTGCGGAACAGACCAACCTTCTTGCTTTGAACGCATCCATCGAAGCGGCCCATGCCGGTATTCACGGAAAGGGATTTTCCGTAATTGCGAAAGAAGTTACCAAACTTTCCGTTAAAATAAAGAACTTGGCGGATGAAGCCAACTCCGGAATGAAGAACCTGCAAAGCAGCTCTGAAAAACTTGCCGCAACCATGGCTTCTTCCACCACCGCTTTGGATTTTTCCCAACAGCAAGTTAATAACACCGAAGCCAGTTTTGCTGAAATTGATGAAACCGTTTCGGATATCAGTTCCATGCAGAATAGCATTTATTCCATTTCGGAACAATGTTCCACAAAAATTGCGGATGTAAACCAAAAGATTCGCGACTTCGAAGCGCAGTACAATATTGTTCTCGATGACTTGCACAAAATCTTTAAGTTGCTCACCGCAAAGGGTATTCATTTCGAAGATATTTACTTCCTTGTGGAGCAGGTGGATCCGATTATTTCCACAATGCGAATGGATTCCACTACTTTAAGCAATGATTGAGTTACTTTCTCCTGCGGGAACGCCGGAGGCTATGGATGCAGCCATTGCGGAGGGTGCGGATGCAGTCTATTTGGGACTGAAAAGTTTCAACGCCAGAATGCGAAGTAGCAACTTTGCCTGGCGTGAATTTGAAGCTGCGGTGGAATCCCTCCACAAACGGGGAAAAAAAATTTATCTTACTCTTAACACCCTGGTGGAAGAACAGGAAACTCAACGGCTTTTTCGCCTACTCCACTATTTGGACAAAATTGGTCCCGACGCCTTAATTGTGCAGGACTTTGGCGTGGTGCGGATGGTACAGGAATTTTTTCCCAATTTGGCCGTTCACGCTTCCACCCAGATGAATGTGGCCGATGCAGACGCCTGCAATTTGTTGGCAAAAGAGGGATTGAAACGGGTTGTCCTTTCCAGGGAATTATCCTTGGCGGAAATACGTGACATTAAAAGCAAAAGCAATGTGGAATTGGAAGTTTTCATCCACGGAGCCCTTTGTGTAAGCGAATCCGGCCTTTGTCTTTTTTCATCATTTTTAGGTGGGAAGTCCGCTAACCGTGGACAGTGTACCCAGGCTTGCCGACGACTTTACACCGCCGACACTGCCACCGGTGAAAAATCCGGCTACTTCTTTTCACCATACGACCTGCAATTCGTCGATTTTGTTCCCGACCTAATAGAAGCCGGTGTTTCATCATTCAAAATCGAAGGCAGGATGAAAAGCGCCGAGTATGTGGGAGCGGTGACGGCAGCGT
>JAFNZQ010000213.1 GCA_017382775.1 Spirochaetaceae bacterium | reverse complement strand
CGTCCACAACGTTGCTTTTTCCGCAACCGTTTGGTCCCATAAGCGCGGTTATTCCGTCTGCAAATTCAATGTGCGTACGATCCGGGAAAGATTTAAATCCATAAATATCTAAGCTTTTTAGAAACACAGAACCACCCAATTACAATAAATGTATCACAGAATTAAAAAAATGTCAAGAGGATTAAAAGAAAATGTAGTTTTTTTAATTGTTTAATGTGATTTTATTGTCTTTTTTTCAAAAATGATTGGCATCCTTGGACATTAAAAACTCTCCACCGTGCCATAATTTTTCCAAATCATAAAATTTTCTGGCATCATCGCTCATCATATGTATTACAATATTTCCGATATCAATTATGCTCCAATCGTTTCCGTCGTTGATTTTTTGATGAGGCTCGAAAATTTCCAAATCGTTTTCCCGAGTATAATCCTTCACCAGTTTGTAAAGTCCCGCCATTTGGGTGGAACTGGAAACCGTGACGATTACAAAAAAATTTGTCCAACTATTTAAATTTCCGACATCGATCACGCATACGTCGCTGCCTTTTCCGTCGGTGAGTAATTGTCCTATTTCAAGAGCCATTTCCTGTTCGTTTTTCATTTCTACCTCTTTATAACCCGTCTGCCGTCAAAATCTTTTCCTAAAATTACCACAAAGTCCACCAAGTAACTTTTGCTTTCCGAAGATGACTGAATATCATCCACTTGGATTTCATCGCAGTTGATGATTTTACCCAAAGCTTGGGCAACTGCCGAATTGCCAATGTGGTCGATAATCATCGTTTTTTCGTAATTTGCCTCGTTGGCATTTCGCACGGAAACCACGTCGTAACCGAAGTTTTTCAACAAATCCGCCGTTCGTTGTGCCAAATTCTGTGTCATCGTTCCGTTTTGAATTTCCAAGGCGTAGGTACGATCATACACCGTTTTGTTTTCCGAGGAAAGCAGAGCCGTTGTTTGCTGAAAAACGTCTTTGATAACCTGTCCTTCATAAAAGGGGAAGAGCATTTTTTGTCCGTCAACTTCCCGAACAGAACCGTCAATTTCCGAAGTTATGATTTTTTCCGATCCGATTTCGGAAATTTGCATCAGCAGCTTCTTAAAATTACGTTCCGAAAGGTTTGTGCTAAAATTTTTCGCAAACATTTTGAAAAAAGCGGAATTGAAAACCATGTCGTACTTGGAATTGAGAAGTCCCAAAAATGACAAAAATGTGGTTTCTCGCCGATTGCGCGTGTTGGTTTCCATGTCAACTTCTCCCTCGTATCGTAAGTAGGAAGAAATTTTGTCTCCATCCAAATCCACAACTCCGGAGGGAAGCAGAAAACGTTCGCCCTCAACTTCGGCATCAATGGGGTAGGAGATGAAAACCGGAAGTCCTCCCAGCATATCCGTGGCCTTTGAGAACTGCCCCAAATCCATGGAAACCGTTACGGGGATTTCCGAAATTCCCGTGAGATTTTCGATTTCCAGGCAATAGTCGGCAATTCCTGAGGTTTTGTAAACCGAATCT
>JAFNZQ010000212.1 GCA_017382775.1 Spirochaetaceae bacterium | reverse complement strand
TGGGGAAAAATTTCGCAAACAAGGGAAAAGTTTTTGTCGGAAAAACTTTCGTCAAAAATTATTTGAGAAGGTTGGAGATTGAAAAAATCCGCCACAATTTTACACCAAGCAGCTTTTATCTCACTTTTAATGCGATGAAATTTGATAATCACATTGTTGTCCGTCGCCATGGTGACTTCCATGGTGTAAAACTTTTTTCCCTCGGAAGAATCGAATCCGCCAATGTTTTCAAAGCCCACGGCATAGGAAATTCCCCGAATGGGCAGAGAAAGATTGTTCATTGCGGTAATATTTTTGTAGGCGGAATTCTTTCGTTTGTAATCACTTTTGTCCAAAACATTGGCAAAAATCGTGGGAAGTTTCTCCCCTTCCATTTTTTCGTGGGAGGAGAGGATTGCGTTTTTGAGAAAAAAGTTTTCGGTTCCCAATTCCATGGATTTTTCGTGAAAATGACGGTTTAAAGCCATGGTTAAAAGGGCAAAAAGGCTTCGGGGATTCACATCCGAAGAAGAATAATTGGTACGCTGGGTAAAAATCTGTATGTTATAATTGGGAATTGCAAAGGGGCCGCAGGCTTCGAGAATAACCCGTGACAAAATCGTGTTTATGCAAGGGTTGATATGGCCAATGTCGAGAAGTATCCACAACTTCATGCCTGTGATTTTTCCGGTTTCTTCAATGGAAGTTTTTATTCCCACAATGGCGTTCATTCTTCGGGCAAAAAAGGCGGAATGCTCAAAACCTGAACTTTCAAACTTCACAGTTCCCTTCTTTACCAAGGCCGCCACCGCCAGTTGGGTGCAGAGAATGGGAATTTCGAAAAGTGAATTTGCAGGCAAATGGTGGCAAACGGTACTGTGAAGAATAATTTTCTTTGAAGGCAGTCCCGTAACCTTTTCGATCAGTTTCTCGGTGAGGGAAAGCCAGCGTATGGGTGCGTAAATGTGGATGGAACCTTTTTTCAGTGAAGCGATACAGCCGATTCTTTCGGGAAAAGTTTCGGGCAAGGTTAGGGAATAGCAAAATTCCTTCTCCTCTTGAAGGCATTCTTCCAAAACGGTTTCGCTTCCATGGGATTTTTCCTGTTGCAAAACAAATCCGTCGTTGTGAAAGTCGTAAAAGTTTTTCAGAATGTCCCCGTCCGACTGTTCTTTTATGGAGGGAAAATATACGAGGGATTCTTCCTTGTATTCGATTCTGAATTCTTGCAACAGGGATTGAAGAACAAATTTGTCTTCGCCCACCAAAATTCCAATGGGTTGTCCGAAAAAACTGACGCGATCTTCCGCAAACAGGGGAATGGTTTCTTCCCCAATGGTGATGGTTTTATCCTTGGGAACATCCTTTGCGGAAAAAAAACTGTATCCGTCGGGAAGTTCGGGTACTCTCAATGAAAGGATTTCTCCGCAATAAATTGTCGCTCGAAGAAAAACTCCGTGCAAATCCGCGGGAATATCTGAGTAAAAACGTTTTTCCGTTTTGAAAACTTCCTGTTTTTTATCGCTCATAGGTCCTTCCGAGTTTAATAACTGTGTCCACCGTTTTTTCCCGCTGATTTTGAGTCATTTGCGGGAAAATCGGTAAGGAAATTTCCGACAAAAATGCCTTGTGGGCATTGGGAAAATCCCTTGGGTCAAGATTATACCGATTTTTCCAAAAGGAAAGTAAAAAATGGGGAATGAAATGGACGGAAATGCCCACTCCACATTCCTGCATTTTCGCGGCAAATTCGTCACGGGTAATTTTCAAGGCCTCCAAGTTCAGCCGCAGGGGATAAAGGTGATAACTGTTGCCTTCTCCGGTGGGAGGGATTTTCAAAAATGAACACGGGGAGAATGCCTCATCGTAAAAGGCTGCAATGGCTTTCCGTTTTTCCAAAAAATCCCCGGCTTTCCGCAGTTGTTGGCGACCGATGGTTGCCAAAACATCGGACAAATTACATTTATGGCCACAATCGGTAACATCATACAACCATGAGGCGTTTTTTGCGGTGTAGCGATTCCACACGTCGCGGTCAATTCCGTGGAGACGCATTTTTTTCACAAAATCCCCAATGCGTTCATTATTCGTGCAAACCATTCCCCCTTCTCCGGTGGTGATGGTTTTTGTGGCGTAGAAAGAGAAAACTCCGGCATCTCCCAAAGTTCCGGCAAATCCCATTGATGTTTCGGAGGGAAAGGAATGGGCCGCATCCTCAATGACCGCAATGGAATTTTCCTTTGCCAACCGATTCAATTTTTCCATATTACAGGGGTTGCCGCCGAAATGCACGGGAACCAAGGCACAAACAGACTTTTCTTTGTCCAAAACTTTTTCCGCTTGGATTGGATCCAAATTAAAACTGTCCGCTTCAATGTCGGCATAGCAAACTTCGCATCCGGCATGGAGGGCCGCATTGGCTGTGGATGTAAAAGTGTAGGGCGTGGTAAGGATTTTATTCCGTTTTTCGGACTTTACGGCGGCATAACAGAGCATGAGACCGGCTGTGGCACTGTTTACGGCAAAGGCAAATTTTGATTTTACAAATTGGGCAAATTCCCTTTCAAATTCCAATGCTTCGGTGCCGGTGGTGAGCCACCCCGATTCCAAAACTCGCAAAACAGCCTGTTTTTCTTCGTGGCCAATTTCTGCTTTGTGGAATGGAATAAAATCGTCTTTCATGGAAGAATTTTATCCGATTTTACCGTTTTTGTCAAGGGCTTTTCCCTCTTCCCCGAAAGTTTTACAGCGGAATTAAGGTTGAACCTTCCCTTGGGAGATAAGACCGGAAATGTCACGTCGAGAGTTGCAATCATCGGGTACCGCGGAAAAAACAGAAAAAAAATTTGACAAAAGAAAGATTTTGTGATATAATAAAATCGATGTATTTGAATCACAATAAAATTCTGTTGGGAAAAAACCGCATACTCTCATTTTTTTCAAAACCGCAAAATGTAATTTTGTTCTTCTTGGGAATCGTCCTGTCCTTTACAACCATCGCGCCCATTGTGTATTTGGCTTACGACACCGTTTGCGTTCATCCCGGAACAATCGATTCCGTTCGTACCGGACTTAAAGACGGCGATTTCACCCTTTATAACTGGAAAGACCTTTTCGGTGGCAATTTGGCAAAGGTAAATCTGTGGATTCCCATGGGAAACACCTTACTCATTTCAGTGTTTGCCTGCCTTATTGCCATTTTTTACGGCGGAATATTTGCCTATTTTGTCACTCGAACAAATATGAGGTTCAAAAAATACCTCAGCGGAATTTTTATTTTCCCATACATAATGCCGCAATGGACTTTGGCAATGGTGTGGCGAAACCTTTTTAACTCCAACCAAGTAACAGGCGGTTCCGACGGACTTTTGGCGGCGGTGCTGGGAATTCGCTTTCCCCAATGGTGGTGCGAAGGTGTTTTCCCCTGTGCAATGGTTTTGGGGCTCCACTATTCCGCCTTTGCCTTTATTCTGATTAGCGGAATTTTCCGCAACATGGATGCAAATTTGGAAGAAGCCGCAACAATTTTGGATACTCCAAAATGGAAGGCCTTTTTTTCCATAACAATTCCCTTGGTTAAACCGGCAATTCTTTCCACAATTTTGTTGGTTTTCGGTAGCGCCATGGGAAGTTATCCCGTTCCTCACTACCTTTCCTGCGACACTCTTTCCACAAAATATATTGCAATAAATTCCGCCAGAACAGGAGAGGCCAGCATCCTTGCCCTGGTGATGATGGTGTTCGGATTTGCCATTTTGATGATAAACCAAAGAAGCACATCGGGACGACAGAATTTTACCACGGTTACGGGGAAATCAGGCCAAATTTCATTGATGAACTTGGGAAAGGTGGGCAGGGTGGCAGTGGGATTGCTTTTCGTCTTTACCACAATGTTCACCGGGATTTATCCCATAATTTCCTTTGCCATCGAAACTTTTTTGCCAAATCCCGGAGATTACAGCTTTTTAACAACCATGGATTTCTCCAATTTAACCACAAAATGGTGGACCACATCGGATAGTTTGGGAGAACACGGCCTTTTCGGTCAGTTGGGAATGCTTTACAACAAGCAAATCCACAAATCATTCCGCGGACAACTCATTGTATCCCTGTTTTGCGCCATATTTGCCGGAACCATTGGCACCTTGGTGGGATATGCCGTGAGCAAATGCCGTCGGAGCAAATGGGCGGGCTACGTTAATTCCATCGCCTTTTTGCCTTACCTAATGCCTCCTTTGTCCGTGGGAGTGGCCTTTTTAATCTTCGGAAAAAGT
>JAFNZQ010000211.1 GCA_017382775.1 Spirochaetaceae bacterium | reverse complement strand
GTAGTGATCCCGAGTGTATTTTCGATTCATTTCCTTTAGGATTCTGTCTGAGCCACTTTGCACCGGCAAATGGATGTGTCGGCAAAAAACAGGATTGGCAGCAATAAACTCAATTAACCGAGGGGATAAATCCTTGGGGTGTGAGGACATGAAACGCACCCATTTAATGGAGGAAGCACTTTCTTCCAATCGTTTTGCAATTTTTTCCAGCAACAAGGGAAAATCCACATCCGCCGAACGGTAAGAATTTACGTTTTGTCCCAAAAGAGTAACTTCGCAACAATTATTGGCCGAAAGCAAATCGATTTCCGCCAATATATCATCGTGGTTTCGGGAAATTTCCCTTCCCCGAACGTAAGGCACAATGCAGTAACTGCAAAAATTGTTGCATCCGTTCATTATGGGAACAAAGGATGAAAATTCCCCTTTTTTGAAGCAATTTTCCGGGAAGATAAAATGAGGCGTGGGCTCAATGATTTTATTTGTCTTTTCATCTTCCAAGGATTGCAAAAATTCTTTGAAACCTGACTTTTGAAAATTACCAATCACAACATCCACGGAGGGATATTTTTCTTTCAAAGTTTCTTTGAATTTTTCGGCCATGCAACCTGTAACCAGTAAAACAAAGTCCTTTCCCTGATTTTTTAATCCGCAATAGAAGCCCAATCGTCCGAAAATACGAGTTTCCGCCGAATAACGTACAGCGCAGGTATTTATAATAATCAAATCCCCATCTTCCGGACATTCTGCTTCTTCCCAACCGCAACTTAAAAGTGTGTTCTCCAAGGCATTGGATTCCGCCACATTCATTTGGCAACCATAGGTTTCGAAGAAAAATTTCATTTCTTGTACCCCACTCCGGGAATTCCTATTCGGGAAGGTGGCCAAAAACGGAAAACGGTACCTCCGAGAATATGCTTGGCCTCCACCAATTGTGGCGACACTTTGGATAAAAACACAATGGATTGTTCATCCAAGTCAGTCAAGGGAATGGTCTTTTGACTGTAAGAGTGTCGCATATCCAGTGAATTAAAACGATTATCCCCCATCATAAAAAAACGGTTTTCCGGAATGTAGGTCGACTTTCCATTTTCGTTGGCCGGGAATATGGGCATGGATCGTCCGTCAAGCAGGTTAATTGCCACGTCCAAATTCTGAACTCCGGATAAGATTTTTCGATAATCCTCATCGTCACTCAGTTGGGTTATGGATTTTCCATCCAAAACGAATTCCGCCGATTTAAGTGCCAATTTGCCGAAATAAATTTTTGCCATAACATTGTATTTAAACAAGGCTTCGGAATACAGGTCATCACCAAAGTCAAAATCACCGTCACCAATCCATCCGCACAGGAATTTTTCAAACCATTGATCATCCATGGGCGACATGAGTAAATCCCGGGTTATTTCATCGTAGGATGAAAAAAGTTTTCGTACGGAATAATTTCCGCCGGCAAAATAAGGTACATCCTTAGGAGCATTTTTCATTACGGCACGGATTTTCATTTTTGTATCGGAAAATTTTTCCGCCAAATCGATGGCTTCCGTGGCTGCTGCCTTTAAGTCAAAATTACGTCTTTCTTCCTCCGCCGCTTCCAACATGGAATAGGTTTCAGAATCAAAGGGAATTAACCGAATTTTTTGCTTTGTTTCTCCGTCCAAATCATTCAAATTCCAGTGAGCCCATTTTTCTTCCACCGGAATGAATTTATCATTTCCGCTGCGGCGGGCGTAAAGTTGGCCGTCCACCATCATCAGTTGTTCACCCGGCTCTCCGCAAATACGTTTCACCAAGGGATCGTACTTTATGTTTCCGTCGTCGTCCACATTTAGGTTCACCATGGTGAAAGTCAGCATAAAAACCAGCTGGGACACAAAATTTTTCGTTTCTGAAGCTTCATCCTTGATGTAATGGGGATTGCGAAAGGTTACAATATCCCCACGCTTGTATCCGCGCATTCTGGGAATTGCGACTTTCGAAAGGGGGAAAGTGGGACCGGAAGCCGTTTTGAACACCAAAACCCTATCTCCCACCAAAAATTCCCTAACCATGGATTCCGAGGGAATTTCGTAAAACTGAAAAACGAAAATATGCACCAGGGACACCAAAAGTGCAGCCTGGAAAAAGGCATCCAGCCAGGACAGAATCTCCATGGCAAACCATTGCAGCTTTCCCTTCGGCTTGGACGGTTCTTTAATTGTACCTATTCCGGAGAATTTTTTTGCAATTCGCTTAGGATGCAAACAAAATATTATGAAAAGCGAGAAGAAGAAAATTCCGGCCCAAAGCAAAACGAGGAATAAATCGAAAGCAAATGGAATGTTCGATGGAGTGGCACGACGCAAAATAAATTGAGCCAATAAAACAAAGGGCAAATATTCAAGAAATTTTCTCAAAACTTGTATTTTAGGTGCCGGTTTTTCCACACTCTTTATCTTAAATACAAAAAATACGAATAAGGCGGAAAATCCCAAGGAAAAAAGAAAACTTATAAAAGCAACAAGGGAGAAACCCACATTCAATAATGAAAAAAGGATAGAAAGACCTGAAATGACAAAAAGCTCTTTTCGTAATTTTTCCATAAACCGATCTGACTTTAAGCGTCAACCTCCTGCAACAAATTCTTAACGATGAAATCTCTGCGTTCCGGTGTATTTTTTCCCATGTAAAATTCCAGCAGCCGATCAACTTCTTTCAAGGCGGAAATTTCCACGGGGATTAGTCGCATATCCGGTCCGATAAATTGGGCAAATTCCGAGGGGCTGATTTCACCCAGTCCCTTAAACCGAGTTACCTCCGCCTGTTTACCGATTTCTTTCATGCGAAGATCCCTCTCTTTTTCGGAATAGCAGTAATAGGTTGTAACCTTATTGCGGACGCGGAAAAGTGGGGTTTCCAAAATGTAAACCTTTTTGTTTTGAACCAATTCTTCGAAGTATGAAAGAAAAAATGTGAGCATCAAATTGCGAATGTGAAAACCGTCGTTATCCGCATCGGTGGCGATGATTATTTTATCGTATCGCAGACCATCCACGTCCTGTTCAATACCCAAGGCCATCATTCCGTGCCGGATACCGCGATATACAAAAATCC
>JAFNZQ010000210.1 GCA_017382775.1 Spirochaetaceae bacterium | reverse complement strand
CTTACCAATGCCAAAAAGGCAAACACTAAGCGAGTTTATTTTGAAGAAAATGGCTGGAAGCTGGACAATCCCAACGATTATAAAAGTGGGATGGCGGAATTCAAGCAAGCCACTCTTTCCAACATTGATCATTACATTGATTTAATGCATAAGAAAGGTTTGTACATTATTGCCAAATTTCAAGTGCAAAACGGTATTTTCCTGTGTGAAATTCGCAATAACTGTAAATTGGTACTGGAAGAATACAAGCGTATCCACGACAAAATAACCCGTGCGCAAAATTACGAATCCGTGCACGAACCTTTAACCGAATTGGTCGACAATTCGGAGGGTGCGGGACTGGGATTGATCATCCTCATTATAATGCTGAAAAAATTTGGATTGCAACCGGATGGTTTTTCCGCCCGAGTTGAGGGAGAGGAAACTCGTATTTCTTTCCGACTTCCCATTTTTTCCGCTTCCGCCAACGACTATTCCGCCTTGTATCAAGAGCTCATCGGTTATGTGGAAAGCCTTCCGCAGTTCCGCGAAAGCATTTTGGCCATCAAAAAACAGGTGGATTCTCCCACATCCACCATCACCGATGTGGCCAACGCCATTCGAACAGATGTCAGTTTGTGTGCTGACTTGTTGAAACTGGTAAATTCCGCAGCCTATGGTTTATCTTCCAAGGTAAACAACATTACCGAGGCTGTTAAACTTGTGGGACTTAAAGGTATAAGCAACCTTATCCTGTCCGTGGGAACCCTTGGCGTTTTGGGCGATGACACCAGTGACAAACACCAAATTTGGCATCATTCTTTCGCCGTGGCTTCTTACATGCAGACACTATCCCACATGTATAAAAACAAACTGAAACTGGCAGAAGAGGACGTTTATGTTTGCGGCCTTCTCCACGACATGGGTAAAATTGCATTCGCGTCACTGCATCCTGACATTCAAAAACGGATGGAAGCCCTTTGCAAGAACAAAAACATTCCCTCTCGCATTTTAGAAGAATTGCTTGCGGGATTGAACCATGACGAAACCGGCTCAATGATTGCCGCACGCTGGAATTTTCCCGAATCTGTGGTAAATGCAATACACTTCCATCACAACTATGCCAACGCACCTGAGGCTTACAAGAAAATTTCTTATACCACAGCTTTTGCCAATGTCCTGTATTATTACAACACCGAAGTTACACCATACGAAAAAATGCCCGCCGACCTTCTCAGTTTCTTCGAAATTAACAACGAGGAGAAGTTGAAAGAGTTGGCAACTCGGGTAGGAAAAGAATTTGAACGGGAACAGCAACTCAGATAAATCACCTCAATGCGACCTTTTATCCTGTAAACGCATTCACATTGTGGGAATAAAAGGAACGGGAACATCAGCCTTGGCGGAAATTTTTTCCGCCCACGGCATTGTTGTCACCGGTAGCGATATCGCAGACACTTTCTATACCGATACGGTTTTGAAAAACATTGGTATTATCCCCACCCTTTTCGATGCGGCCAACATCACCGATGACATTGATTTGGTTGTTCACTCATCCGCCTACAAGGTGGATGAGAACCCGGAACTGATAGCCGCGAAAAAAAAGAATATTCCAACCCTTTTATACACCGAAGCTTTGGGAATGTTCTCCGAAAGCCGGTTTTCCGTGGCGGTTTGTGGCGTCCATGGGAAAACCACAACCACGGGAATTTTGGGAACAATCTTGAAATCCCTGAATTTTCCGTCCCAAATATTGGCCGGAAGTGCCGTAACCGGTTTTGGAGGAAAATCCACCCTATCAATTTTTCATGAGGGAACGGATTGCGATCCTATTTTTTTGGCGGAAACCTGCGAATATCAACGGCATTTCATGAGTTTTTCCCCGAATTTGATTATTATGACGGGAGTGGAAAGCGATCACCAGGATTATTTTCCAACCTACGAAGATATTCGTGACGCCTTTGTGGACTTCTGTTCCAAACTACCGGACGGCGGCATTTTGGTGTTTTGCAGTGACGATCCCGGAGCTGCGGAAGTGGCAAATATTGTGGCAAAGAAGCGCCCCGGAATTGTGATGATTCCCTACGGCGAAAGTTCCTCGGTTTATCGGTTGCGATACGGCGAAATAAAAAACGGGATGCAATCATTTTTTGTGAACGACACCGAATTTGCAATCCGAATTCCCGGAAAGCACATCGCCTTGGACTCCTGCGGGGCCGTGGCCCTCATTTCCCAATTACTGAAAGCCCGAGGCGTAACTTCCGACGAAAGGGAAAAAATCCGTCGTGGACTTGCGGATTTTGCCGGAGCAAAACGCCGTTCCGAAATTGTTGCCCAAGTGGCCGGAATTACCATAATTGACGATTATGCCCATCATCCCACGGCCATTGAGAAAACCTTGGCAGGCCTAAAAGAATTTTACGCCGGTCGCCGTCTTATTGTGGACTTTATGTCCCACACCTATTCCCGAACCGCCGCCTTGCTGGATGAATTTGCCCAATCCCTGAAAGGAGCGGACATTTTGATTTTACATAAAATTTACAGTTCCGCTCGGGAAAAACCCGAAACCTTCACCATAAACGGCGAAACCCTTTTTCAGCGAGCAAAAGAGTACCGTCCCTCACCAAAAGAGACCTTGTATTTTGAAGAAATTCTTGATGCATCCGACTTTCTGATGAAAGAATTGCAACCGGGAGACGTTTTAATCACCTTTGGCGCCGGAGACAACTGGAAACTCGGTGTGGAAATTGCCCGCCGGCTGGAAGTTCGTCAATAAAGGCAGTTCCCCTCTGAAAACTCAAAGGGGAACAATCCATTAGACCATTTCTTCGGGATGGAAAACCTCGTCAAATTTTTCCGCAGTTAAGAATCCCAAAGCCACGCAGGACTCTTTAAGGGAAATTCCCTCTTTGAAAGCCTTTTTGGCCGTTTTTGCGGCATTTTCGTAGCCGATATAGGGATTCAACGCGGTTACCAACATCAACGAGTTGTGCAAATTGTCGTGCATTTTTTTCTCGTTGGCCTTTATTCCCACAGCACAATTGTCGTTGAAGGACACAATGGCTTCAGCCAATAAGCGACAGGATTGCAAAAAGTTGTAAATACAAACGGGCATGAAAACGTTCAATTCAAAATTACCCTGGGATGCAGCCATTCCCACAGCCACGTCATTACCCATAACCTGTACAGCCACCATTGTCACCGCCTCGCACTGGGTGGGATTTACCTTTCCGGGCATAATTGATGAACCTGGCTCGTTTTCGGGGATGGTGATTTCACCCAACCCCAAACGAGGTCCCGAAGCCAGCCAACGGACATCGTTGGCAATTTTCATCATGTCGCAGGCCAAGGCCTTCACCGCACCGTGGGAAAAAACCAGTTCGTCTTTACTGGTTAAGGCGTGGAACTTATTGGCTGCCGTGAAGAATTTTTTACCCGTTATTTCGGAAACGGCTTCGGCAACTTTCACGTCGAAACCCTTGGGGGCGTTCAAGCCCGTTCCCACCGCAGTTCCGCCCAATGCCAAGGTTTTCAACGAAGGCAGGGATTTTTCCAACAACTCAACGTCCATTTCCAGTGAGGAACGCCATCCGGAAATTTCTTGAGAAAACTGAATTGGCGTGGCATCTTGCAAGTGAGTACGACCGCTTTTGGTAATTCCTTCGTGATCCTTTTCCAGCTTCTTAAATGTGGCAATCAATTTTTGCACTGCGGGAATTAACTTGTCTTCCATGGCGATAACGGCCGCAATGTGCATTGCCGCGGGGAAAGTGTCGTTGGAAGACTGACTCATATTGATGTCATCGTTGGGATGAAGAATTTTTTCACCGGCAATTTCGTTTCCGCGGTTGGCAATCACCTCGTTGGCATTCATGTTGGATTGAGTGCCGGATCCCGTTTGCCATACCACCAAAGGGAAATGATCGTTCAGGCTGCCGGAAATTACCTCATCGCAAGCTTGCTCAATGGCAGCCAATTTCTGTTTGGTCATTTTTTCCGGTTTAAGTTCCGAATTGGCAATGGCTGCGGCCTTTTTCAAAATTCCGAAAGCGTGGGTAATTTCCCTGGGCATAATCTCGATACCTTCGCCAATTCTGAAATTTTCATGACTGCGCTCCGTTTGAGCTGCCCAATACTTATCGGCGGGAACCTTAATTTCACCCATGGAATCGTGTTCAATCCTAAATTCTGCCATAAATTCTCCTTAACGTTTCATAACTTCAACATATATTATACACCGAAAATCACCGGAAGTCAATTTTTTTTACAGAAGTGGATGAATCTTCCACTTTAAAATAAAAAACCGGAATGCAAAAGCATTCCGGTGCCTGATGGTGTGTTGCGGAGGCAACAATATCGCAAATCCCCCAATGATTTATATTTTTATTATACACAATTAAAAAAAATCTGTCAAGCAAAAAACGCTAAATACAGCGTTTTTTTTAAAATTTTTTTCGCAAAAACGCTAAATACGCAATATCAGCGGATGTCGCCGATTCCCCGCTCCAGAAAAAAATCCGGATCAACAGCCTCGCCGTTCACCCGTACTTCCCAGTGCAAATGAGGTCCTGTGGCCAAGCCGGTGGCTCCGGAAAGGCCGATTTGCGTACCGGTTTTAACCTTTTTCCCCACGGAGCAACCCAGCGAATCCATGTGATAGTACAAACTGTAAACGCCGGGGGAGTGTTCCACAACCACGGTCCAACCTGTACTTATGCGGGATTCCGCCATAACCACGGTACCGTCGCCACAAGAAAAAATGGGAGTTCCGGTGGGAACGCCAAAATCTTCGCCGTAATGTGCTCCGGTGGAAGATTTTCCGGAAGTGTACTTGTAAACTCGTCGGTCGCCGAAAAAGGAAGTCCGCCGTTTCGAAGTCACCGGTGAAGAAAATTTTTTCAAAAACCGAGGTGCATTATCGTTGGCAGAAAAAAGTATTTTGTTCAATTTTTCAATTTGTTGTTCACGAGTTTTGCTGCTATCGGTTTTTATTGCTGTGTTGCGATCATCCAAGGGAATTTCTTCGCTGATGTATTCCACGGCGGAAATTTCCACATTGGAAGCCTTTTCCAAAACCGTCCGCTTCCCCACATTTATCGAAGCCTTTATTTCATAAGTTCCCGGTTTGCAAAAGGTGGAAACGCCCAAAACGGCTATCTTTTTTTCCTTACGACCGCTTACGGAAAATGCCTTGGCCGTGGCAACAACCTTGTTATTGCTGTTGTAAAGGGAAACATTTCCGTCAAAATTCTGATTTTTGTAATAAAAAGGTACGGTAATAAAGTCACCTTGAAAGGCCTTGGAAACCAAGGTCACATCGGTGGATTTTTTCGCAGCCGAAAGAGAATTAAGAATACAAAAAAGGAAAACAAAAACAGTGAATAACTTCTTCATCGAAATATTTTATCAAAGGCCATTTACTTTGTCAAGGGAAATTCCCGAAAGATTGAAAAATTAAAGACAAATTTTGTTTTTTATGATAAACTGATTCGTGCTGTACAAAAAAATTCGAAAAGCCATTTTCCTCCAACGTCCCAATCGCTTCATCGCCCAAGTGGAAATCGACGGTGAAGTCGAAACCGTCCATGTGAAAAACACCGGACGCTGCAAGGAACTTCTTCTTCCCAATGCCGTGGTTTATCTGTCGGAAAGCGACAATCCTCAACGAAAAACCCGTTTCGACCTTGTGGCGGTGGAAAAAACTTTGGAATCCTCCCATGGTGACAAAAAAATCATTGTAAATTTGGACAGCCAAGCTCCCAACAAGGTTGCCGCCCATTGGATTGAAAACAACCGTCGGGACTATCCCGAAATCATAAAATTGAAGTCGGAATACACCTTGGGAAAATCCCGTTTCGATTTTTTCCTTGAATATCGGGATGCAAGAGGGCAAATCCGACAACAGTTGGTGGAAGTAAAGGGCTGTACCCTGGAAAAAGACGGAGTGGCAATGTTCCCCGACGCACCCACTCTCCGTGGTCTTAAACACGTTTCGGAAATCACCCGCTTCCGACAAAACGGAGAATACGAAGGGCTGATTTTGATTATCGTGCAAATGGAAGGCTGCCGTTATTTTACTCCCAATCGGGAGACTCACCCGGAATTTGCCCAAGCCTTGGAAGATGCATCCAATTCCGGCGTAAAAGTTACGGCAGTGGAATGTTCCGTAACACCGTCTTCACTGACACCAAAAAGCGAAATCCCCTGTATCCTCACTATGGACGCTTCCTCCACGGTGTAAAATAACATGGAATGGGCAAAATCCTGTTGACATAAATTTCCCTTTGTGATAGAATTGCAACGGAGGTTTTTATGAAAAAACTGGTTTTTTTATCTTTGCTGGCTTGTGCCCTATTTTTTTCTTGTTCAAAAGGAAGCGGTGCAGATAATTCCTTGGGAAAGGTACAAGATGCCGGAGTCTTCGTGTTAGGTCTTGATGATTCCTTCCCTCCAATGGGATTCCGCGATGAAAACAATGAGATTGTGGGCTTTGATATCGATTTGGCTAAGGAAGTAGCCGGTCGCCTCGGTGTTGAATTAAAAACTCAGCCCATCGATTGGGCATCCAAAGAGCAGGAACTGGCCACCGGAAACATCGATTGTATCTGGAACGGCTTCACCATCACTCCCGAACGACAGAAAGCCCTGTTGTTTTCCGCTCCCTATTTGAACAACGCCCAGGTTGTGGTGGTTCGTGCCGATTCCCAAATTTCTTCCATTGAAAACTTAGCCGGAAAACGGGTTGCTCTTCAAGCAGGCTCCACAGCCTTAAACGCTCTCAACGAAAATTCCGAATTAAAATCGTCCCTTAGCGAAGTTGTGGAATTGCGAGATAATTTGACTGCCTTCATGGAATTAAATCAGCGAACGGTGGATGCGGTCATTTTGGATGAAGTTGTGGCTCGCTACAATATTTCCAAAAGTGATTATCCCTTTGTTGTGCTATCAGACAAATTGGCCTCCGAAGAGTACGCCATCGGATTTCGCAAAAAAGATGTGCAACTTCGGGATGCGGTACAAAATGAGCTGAACAATATGTTGGGCGATGGAACTATGACCAAAATCACCGCCATAGTGGTACTGATCTTTGCAGACTTTTGTGGAAGGGCGCTGATCGTGATTGCCGCGCACCATCATAAAGGTAATGGGAAGCTGCTCCAGCCTCTTTTTGAGGGGCTTATCGCGATGAGGACCATG
>JAFNZQ010000209.1 GCA_017382775.1 Spirochaetaceae bacterium | reverse complement strand
TCATCCAACGACTTGGGGTAATCATAACCAAATAACGTGGTGTTAATTTCATTGCATTGATAATAAATTCGTGATAAATTGCCTTTGCTTTTGAAGCATTACCGCTTGTATTACCAACATTTAACTGATACGGGGGATTTCCTATAATTACATCAAATTTCATATTAAACAATTTCTCCAAGTTATCGGTATGTATGAATTCGTAGGCATAGGTTTCCAACTCATTACCGCGGTCATAGGTTCTATTTGTTCCGCAATATTTGCAACGCCCATTTACCCAAGCGTGGTCTATACGCTTAAAGCGGATATTTCCTTCGGCGGTGTCAAACTTGCTCACCGAAAAATCGGTGTTCGGGTATTTACTGCAATAAATTCCGCGACGGGAAAGTAAACTTGTAAGTTCGGTAATCGCTATCCCGAAAAGCTGTTTATGGAAAATATGGTCGATACGCTCCTGCAAATCGGGGAATTGCGGTTCAAGCCCTTTTATCAAACGTTTTGCAATCTCGCGCAAGAATACGCCCGTTTTACACGCAGGGTCTAAAAACGTAGTGTCGGGGTTCTTGAATAGCTCTTGCGGTAGCATATCCAACATTTGGTTTACGATTTCGGGCGGTGTAAACACTTCGTCGTTGGAAAGGTTGGCAAGACAGCTCAAAACGTCGGGGTTATACACTTTGTTAAACAAATTATCACTCATTTTCTTGTACCCTCCGATAGTGAGTCACGTATTTTTTAAGGAACGTACCTTCGTCGCTTGGTGTATCGTCTATGCGCATTTGCTTTTTATCGTCGTTTTGTGCAAGCAATTCCGCGAAGGTATAATCGCTACGTTGCATTTGAAAGCCCGTGATAAACGCCCATTCGGAAAAGACGATAGGTTCATCCGTTTCGTTGCCGTTTTCGTCTACGCATTTAAGCGTAAGGGCGTTGCCACAAACGATATTGCGTTTTAGAATAAAACGTACTGCCTCGCGCGTCATATCGTTGCAATCCTTTTTGCATACGGCTTTGTATTCCTTATCCCATATCTTGAACATTCTTTCCCTACAAGCGATTACGTTGTCAATTAAGATATCCACACCGTAAATACTGCTTGCGGCAAGAACGGCGTTTTTCTCATAATCAAGGGAAGATTTCTTGTACTTGCGCTTGACGATTTCGAGTTTGCGCGTGAGGATTTCGGCAAGGAAATTCCCATCACCGCACGCAGGCTCTAAAAAACGGCTGTCTATGCGTTCCGTTTCGTCTTTTACAAGGTCGCACATGGCTTTCACTTCGCGCTCATTCGTAAAAACTTCGCCGTGGTCGCGCACCCGTTGCCTTGATTTTGTTTGCGCTTTGCCCATTTTACTCCTTTGCAGCGAATGAAATATTCGGTGCAAGAATCAAAACTTTTGCGAAAATTATATCACTTTTTTTTAAAATATTCAATAAAAAAAGTTATATTTTCGTATTTTTACGCAAAAAATCTTGCATTATCTCAATAATACAAAGTTTTCTCGAGCTTTTTCTACCGCGAATATTTCATTCGGTGCAGTATTGACTTAAAAATTTTTCGGCAGGCGATTCATCATTGCAATTTTGTGATCCATCATGCAGTGTGCGTAGCGGTTTAGCGTTATGGAGGCATTTTGATGCCCCATAATTTCGGCAAGGGTTTTAATGTCCATACCACATTCAATGGCTCGTGTTGCGAAGGTGTGTCGCAGTGCATGGAAGTTTAATTTTCGCACTCCTGCCTTTTCGGTTAGTTTTTCAAACATATATTGGTATGAGCGAATGGACATGCGACCATCTTTTTTGTTCGCAACGACATATGGGCTTTTCGACATTTTTCTTTGTGCAATCACCATTTCTGTAATATACGCCGGCATGGGGATAATTCGATCCGAGGCGGCGGTTTTGGGCTTGTCCACAAAAAGTTTCCACACGCCGCTTCCGTCTTTGCTGCGATAAATGGTTTTATTCACGTAAATAAGACCTCCGGACGTGTCAATATCTGACCATTCAAGTCCCAGCAGTTCACCCAGACGCAGACCGGTATAAAGGCAAAGAATGATGCCAAACAGGCGTAAATCGCCGGAAGCCATAATTGTCATTTCGATTTTTCGCTGTTCTTCTTTCGTAAAGGCTTCAGCCCGTTTTGTGGTAGTGTGTACTCGTCGAATGCCACCACATGGATTTTTTTCGATTAATTCCATGTCGCAGGCGTAATTGAAGGCAAGGTTCAGAACCGTAAAAATGAGATTAATACTGGTGGCAGACAATTTTCGTCCGTTAAAACGAAGATTACTCGCTGCTTTTTTACAGGCGAGAAATGATTGTATGTCTCCCCTGGTTACATCTTCAATATTACGTTCACCCAAGGTCGGTTTAATATGTGAAGCAATAATGCTTTGATATCGAAGATAAGTTCTAACCTTAATGTGTTCTTTTGCGTAAGTGTTAAGCCAGTTCGCAAGTAAAGTTTGTGTAGTCATGAAAGTCTCCTTAATTTTTGATGATACATCTATTGTACTTTCACCCACCATAACAATCCACTCCACACTCCACAGATGGGAACAAACCCGTGTGGCATTATTTCCAAGTAAACCAAAAGTTTACCTACGGTTTACTTAATTCTACCAAAAGCTTACCTCCGGTTTACCGCAGGTAAGCCGGTTTACCATAACCAAACCGACCGCTTGCCGTCAGGCGATACGACAACGCCCATTTAAACAATCGTCATTCCGAACTTGTTTCGGAATCCGCACATCAGAGCCGGTCGCCGGAGATACACGTCCGAGATGTGGCCACCATGTCATTCCGAACTTGTTTCGGAATCCGCACGTCCGAGATGCGCATCAAAGATGCTGAAACAAGTTCAGCATGACGCATGACGCACTTTCAACTTCTCACCGTGAGCATCGTCAGATGGGAACAAATCCGTGTGGGTCATTCCGAACTTGTTTCGGAATCCGCACATCCGAGATGCGCATCAAAGATGCTGAAACAAGTTCAGCATGACACATGACACATGACGAAACCGTGACGCACTTTCAACTTCTCACCGTGAGCATCGTTAGATGGGAACAAATCCGTGTGGCATCGTCTTCCCCAAATCCAAACCGACCGTTTACCGCTAGGTAAGCCGGATTGCCGCCGAAGTACGAAACATCCCGGCTTTGTAAGTTATGATATCAAGATAAATTATTGACATTTAACCATTTTTGCGGTATAATCACAATAAGGATGGTGAAGTGAGGTCTTAAACAGGCCTCATCGTTTTTTTGATTGTAAAATCCTGTTGTTGAAAATGCAAGGAGATAACCAATGTATGATATCATAATTAACGGTGATACAGTTGAAGAAATGAATAAATTGCCACCAAACAGCGTGGACCTAATTTTTGCCGATCCGCCTTATTGGATGAGGACAGAAGGAGTTTTGCACAGATTCGGTGGAACGGAATTTGACGGATGCGACGACCATTGGGATAAATTCTCCGACCAAGATTCCTACAATGAATTTACAAAAAAATGGCTTCTCGCTTGCAAAAGACTGTTAAAGCCCAATGGTTCCATTTGGGTTATTGGCGGAATGCAGTGCATTTATTCCATTGGCGGAATAATGCAGGATTTGGGCTTTTGGATTATAAACGATGTTGTATGGCATAAAAAAAATCCCACTCCGAATTTCAAAGGAACCCGATTAAACAATAGCCACGAAACCCTTATTTGGGCGACACAATCCCCAAAAGCACTATATACCTTTAACTACAAAACGGCCAAGGAACTGAATCGCGACACGGTTACTGATGAAGAATTCCGTAATGGTGTCAGAAAACAAATGGGTTCTGTGTGGCGCTTCCCCGTTTGTTCGGGAAGGGAAAGATTAAATGATGAATCGGGGAACAAACTGCACAACACCCAAAAACCTCTTGAATTATTGGAACGCATTATTACCATTTCCAGTAAAATTGGTGATGTGGTGTTGGATCCCTTTGGTGGCACAATGACCACCGGCGTTGCGACAAAAAAACTGGGAAGAAAATATATAATGATAGAAAGGGATGAAAAATATTGCAAGTTCGGAAAAATCAGATTGGAATCAACCCAATTCCAAAATAGCGATTTGGCAAAGTCTGTCTTTGACGAAAAACCCAAAAAGGTTACTGTGGAAGAAATGATTAGGGATAAATATTTACTGGAAGGCGAATATTTTTATCTAAAAGACAAAAGTCCCGTTGCGGTTTTATGCCCGGACGGAAAATTACTGTATCAAAATCAAGTTTTGGATATGCACACATGCGTGGCCTTGGCAAAGGGAGTTAAAGCCGACAGATTAAACGGATTTGCCCATTGGTACGTTGAAAGAAACGGAAAATTGGTTCCCATATCGGAAATCAGAGAAAATTATCGCAACAATTAAAATCATCCCTTATGTAATCCAATGGGAATTGATGGGGCAGGGGAGATAAAAATTTATTTTTATTGTAAATTTTTCTTGCTTTTTTCTAAAAAAACGGTTATAATAGATATATCGGATTGTTTCCATTCAATGAACATCCTCATTGACAAATGGCAATCACAAAACACTTGGAGGATAAAATGAAAGGTTTTGCAATGATGAAAATCGGCGAAACAGGCTGGGTCGAAAAAGAAATGCCTGTTTGTGGCCCTTGTGACGCTATCTGTAAACCTATTGCGCTTGCCCCCTGTACATCGGACATTCACACTGTATGGTCGGGAGCCATCGGTGATCGTCACGAAATGATTCTTGGACACGAAGCTGTGGGCGAAGTAGTACAGGTTGGATCCGAAGTAAAGGATTTCAAACCGGGTGACAAAGTCCTTATTGCAGCAATTACTCCCGACTGGAATTCCTTGGAAGCCCAGGGCGGTTATGCCATGCATTCCGGCGGAATGTTGTCCGGTTGGAAGTTCTCCAACTTCAAAGACGGCGTTTTCGGTGAATTTTTCCATGTAAACGATGCAGACGGCAACTTGGCTCACCTTCCCGAAGGAATGGACATTGCCGCAGCCTGTATGTTGGCCGACATGGTTCCCACCGGTTTCCACGGAGTAGAGCTTGCCGACATTCAGTTCGGTGATACGGTTACCGTTATCGGTATTGGCCCCGTGGGATTGATGTCCGTTGCCGCAGCAGCCATTCGAGGCGCTTCCACCATTTACGCAGTTGGTTCTCGCAAAAACTGTTGCGACCTCGCCCTTGAATTCGGCGCCACCGAAATTATCAATTACAAAAACGGCGACATCGTGGATCAGGTTTTGGCCAAAACCGACGGTAAGGGTGTGGACAAAATTGTTATCGCAGGCGGTGACAACGACACTTTCGCCCAGGCATTGAAAATTCTCAAACCCGGCGGAATCATCGGAAACGTAAACTATCTCGGTGAAGGCGACTCCGTTGCAATTCCCCGAGTCGAATGGGGATGCGGAATGGGTCACAAACAAATCCGTGGCGGACTTATGCCCGGTGGCCGTCTCCGATTGGAAAAACTTGCCCGATTGGTAATGACCGGCCGTATCCATCCCGAAAAGTTGGTTACTCACCGTTTCGAAGGTCTTGAAAACGTAGAGCCTGCCCTCATGTTAATGAAGGACAAGCCCCGCGACCTTATCAAGCCCCTCGTAATTATCGAAAAATAATTCACACAAAAAGGCACATCGTTTTCGTCCCATCGAAAATGATGTGCCTCATCGGTGCACAAACTAAACCAAAAGTTTACCTCCGGTTTACACAAATCGAACAGAAACCCTAACTAAACCAACCACCTACATAGCCAAATCCGCCCACGTCACCTACTACCAACTTCGCCAGAAACAACCAGTGAGCATCGTTAGATGGGAACAAATCCGTGTGGCATTATTTTCACCAAAGTAAACCTGCCGATTGCGTCCGGCGATAC
>JAFNZQ010000208.1 GCA_017382775.1 Spirochaetaceae bacterium | reverse complement strand
GAATGAATTTAAGGAATTGTTGCAGGGTGACATAAAAATCGTAGGATTTGGTAAATTCATCCAACAAAAAAATATCGCCCTCGGGAAACAACAACCGATAAACGTAAAGGAGAAGAAAAGCAACTATATAAAATAATATGAAAGAGGAAATAAGTTTTCCGATATTCTTGTTCATCGATACTTTTCGCTTTTTCTCCTATAAAAAATATTCCAAATTTTTAAAATGATCAAAACAATCGATATGGCACCGTTGGCAAACACGGCCCAGGCAAAATTCGAGTTGGGGATGAACAGTGTGTTATTGCCAAAATAACCTCGAACGTAGCAAAATTCCTCTAAAATATGTATTACCGTATTTGCGGTGAGAATAAACATGAAAAACACAAAAATAAAAACAGCAGATGCCAATTTCCATGAGGAAAAATTGATGAGAAGACATAAAAGGCAAAGGGGAACGGCAAAGGTCACAAAATGGAGGAAAAAACTCTTGTTGCGTTGCATAATATCCCTGCAAGAATCTATCCACATTAAATAAACGGCCACTGCCTTTACGAGAAACCGGGGCATTCCCAACGCCTTTTCGATTATGGGATCAATACCGGATTGGGATACAATCAAGGGATAGACGGCATCTTCGAAAATCACCGGAGACTTACTTGGTACAGAGGAATTTTCCGAGGGATAGAAAACTCCGGAAACTCCCGACTTATCGTCGCTTTTGGTAAAATAATATACGCCTTGGTATGTGGTTCGAAAATGTTCGGCAGATAAATATTTTGGGGAAGAATGGGAACCGGCATCCCAACGGTTGACTGCGGCAGAGGATTTTTCCCCGGTTTTAATAAGAAAATTAAAATAGTTGGGGAGCAAAAAGACAAAAATTCCCACGGTAAAGCCCGACAAAATGAGAAAAGGGAAAGGTCCGCGCATTTTTCGTTGGCAGGCAAAAATCATTGTAATCAAAAGTGCCAAAATGCCGGCCAAGGGAATTGATGTTACAACACCTTCTATGAAAAAATCTTTGTTAAAACTTGCTCCGAGATTTCCTGTTGCAATGCTTCCCACGGCAAAATACAACAAATTCATCAATCCGCCAAAGGAAGAGAGACATAAAAATGAGAGTAGAAAAACAGGAATTAAAAGTAAAAACATACTATTTAAGTGTACATCAAAAATAAATATTTGTCAAGTAAAGACACTAAAAATTTGTAAAAAATATACGATTGAAAGTGCTTTTATTCATCTTCAATTTTCAATTCCGCCAACTTTCTGTGGAGGGTTTTTCGTCCTATTTGCAAAATGTCTGCGGTTTTGCTTTTGTTGCCTTTTTGTGCCATGAGATTTTTCTCAATGATGATTTTTTCCGCGTTTTCCAGGCTGATTCCGTAGGGAATGACAATTCCGTCCAAATCCTTTTTTCTCATACGCACATTCGGTGGCAAATCATCGGCGGTGATTACCTTTCCGGAACACATAACCACGGCACTTTCGATGCAGTTTCGTAACTGTCGGATGTTTCCCGGCCAGTCGTAGGAATAAAGGCAGCGACGAGCTTCTCCATCGAAGGAGGAAATGGTTTTGTTGTTCTCCTTTGCAAATTCTTCCAAAAAGGCCGCAGCCAAAATGGGAATATCGTCCTGGCGTTCACGCAAAGGGGGAACGTACAGGTTTACCACATTGAGGCGATAAAACAGGTCTTCTCGAAACTTGCCCTCCGCCACGGCCTTTTCCAAATCACGATTTGTGGCGGAAATTATTCGCACATCCACGTCCAAGGTATCTTCGCCACCCACTCGTTCAAATTTTTTCTCCTGAAGCACCCGCAAAATTTTCACTTGCACGTTTGGGTCAATTTCGCCGATTTCGTCCAGGAAGATTGTTCCCTCGTTGGCCAATTCGAAGCGTCCCCGCTTTCGTGCCACAGCTCCGGTAAAGGCACCTTTTTCGTGCCCGAAAAGTTCACTTTCCAGCAATGTGGGGGAAAGGGCTGCGCAATTCACGATAACCAAGGGTTTTTCCTTTCGAGGCGACAGGGAATGAATGGCCTTTGCCACCAATTCTTTTCCCACACCGCTTTCTCCGGTGATGAGAACGCTGGCTTTGGAATCGGAAACCTTACTTAGGGTTTGAAAAAGTTTTTCCATGGCGGGAGTTTTCCCGATGATGGATTCGAATACGGCGTTGCGATTTAATTGTTCCTTTAAATGAAGGTGCTCAATTTGTAATTTACGAGCTTGAAGCGCCCGTTTCACCACCAACAAAAGTTTGTCCACATTTACGGGCTTCGTTAAAAAGTCGTAGGCACCCATTTGCATTGCACTAACGGCGTTGTCAATGCTGCCGTGTCCCGTGAGAATCAAAACAGGCAATCCGGGAAAGTCGGTGATACATCGTTGCAGCACTTCCTCTCCGGAAACCTCCGCCATACGCAAATCCGTAATCACCAAATCAATGTCGCCCTTAGCAAGACGAGTTAAGCCTTCCTTTCCGTCAGCGGCAAGGGCAACCTTGTACCCATCCATTTCAAAAACCGCCTTCAAACCTTCTCGAATATTTTTTTCGTCATCAATAAGCAAAATGGTGTATTTCAACTTTTTCTCCTAAGTTAAAAGGCGAACCTTTTTTTGGGGGATGGGGAAAATCAGAATGAATTTCGTTCCTTTCCCCACTTTTGATTTTACATTTATTCTTCCGTTAAATTCCTTTACAATTTTGAAAACCGTCGTCATTCCCAAGCCGGTACCGGAGGGTTTTGTGGTGAAATACGGTTCAAAAATGCGAGCGCTGGTGTTTTTGTCCATTCCGCATCCGTTATCTTCCAAGGTGATTACAAAACTATCGTTTTCCCGAAAACTCTTCATTATGAGGAGGGGCCTTTCCGTGTTTTCCATGGCGGAAACGGAATTTTGAATTAAGTTTAGCATCATTTGCTTGAACAAATCTTCGTTGAGGAAAATTTCGTAATCTTCCTTGCAAAGATTTTTTTCGAAAGTTATGGAGTTTTTCATAAATTCCGGTGTTTCAAGATTTATCAGCTTGTTCAAAATTTCGTTGGG
>JAFNZQ010000207.1 GCA_017382775.1 Spirochaetaceae bacterium | reverse complement strand
GGAAAGTCACGCCACCGAAACCTACATGGATATGTACTTCGACGAACTCTCAACCACCGTTACGAAAAACGCAGGCTTCGGAATTGCGGACAAAATTTATTTGGAACTTTCCCGGCACGCTTAATCCGGCATCCCCAAATTTTCGTTGCAAACGTCATTCAGTCGGCTCAAATCGTTGATCATTAAAATGGGCTGACCTGTGGCGTCCATTGCATCTCGCCACATGGCTCCTTCGGGATTTACCTTGTTGCGTCTCTGAATCACCAAATGCATTGGAAGCAAAACGTATCTGTTGTGCACGCGTCCCACGAGACACTTGGTTTTTCCGGCCATTGCGGCGTGGGCGGCATTGTCACCCAATCGTTCGCAGTAAATGGAATCCACCGGAGCCGTAGGTGCGGATCGAATTTGGTAACTGGGATCAATGTATTTCAAATTGATGTGTATTTTCTTCTTTTTAAAGTAGGCATCAATTTTATCTCGCAGGAAAGCGCCGATGTCTCCCAATTTTGTGTTTCCGGAAGCATCTTTTTCCCCCGTTGACACCAACAGGTCTTGTCCCGCACCTTCCGCAACGATAATCACCGCGTGATGGCGACGATTAAGGCGTTCTTCCAATGCATGGAGGAAACCGTTTTCTCCATCCAAATCGAAGGGAACTTCCGGGATTAAACAAAAGTTGACTTCGTGGCTTGCCATTGCCGTGGCTGTGGCGATAAATCCGGATTCCCGTCCCATCAATTTTACCAACCCGATTCCGTTTATGTGGGATGATGCCTCCATGTGTGCGGCGGACACGGCGCTGGTGGCTTCACCCACCGCAGTGTCGAATCCGAAGGATTTTTGTATGAACATAAAGTCGTTATCCACGGTTTTGGGAATTCCAATCACGGAGACTTTTAAATTACGCCGTTGAATTTCTTCCGCAATTTCCAAAGCACCGTGTTGAGTTCCATCACCGCCCACAACGAAAAACATATTTAGATTAAGGCCTTCAATGGCATCCACGATTTCTGTAGTTCGCGTTCCGGCACCACGGCTGGTTCCCAAAATTGAGCCACCGGTTTTGTGGCAGTTGTCCACCACATCGGGTGTCAGAGGTATTGTGTCAAAATTGTATTCAGGTAAAAATCCCTTAAAGCCGTATCGGATTCCGCTAATGCGTCGCACACCGTAACGATTCCACAAAGTTCGTACGACGGAGCGAATTACATCATTTAGTCCCGGACAAAGTCCGCCACAGGTACAAATTCCGGCATGGACGTGGCGTGGATGGAAGTAAATCATTTTTCGCGGTCCGGCTTTGAGAACCAAGTCTTTGCTTACGTCCATACATTGATCGTCACTGATTTCTCCATTAGAATCGGTGTCAATGTCAATGCTGTATCGAATAAATTCATTGTCGCTTACAAAATTCGGTATAAAATCGCCATTAGTTTCCGAAAGTCCGATGGGAGAAGGAATTTTCGATTCACCCAAGGTGGAAATGGTGAAGTCATAAACTTTTTTCATACAAACCTCTCATTCTATTGTATCATGAAAAAAGCTCTTTGTCAATACTTACTTTATTTTCATTGCATTTTTTCAATCGACAATATGTTTGATGAAAACGAACTATTCGAAAAATTCGAATAGTTGCCCTTTCGGCATGTGCGAGAGGCGGTTGTTGGCGGATTTGGTGGCGTTGATTTTTTTAGCGTGAGGATTCGGCGGCTTTTTGATAAAAACGAACTATTCGAAAAATTCGAATAGTTGCTCTTTCGGCATGTGCGAGAGGCGGTTGTTGACGGATATGGCGGCGTTGATTTTTTTAGCGTGAGGGTTCGGCGGTTTTTTGGTGCAAACGAACTATTCGAAAAATTCGAATAGTTGCTCTTTCGGCATGTGCGAGAGGCGGTTGTTGGCGGATT
>JAFNZQ010000206.1 GCA_017382775.1 Spirochaetaceae bacterium | reverse complement strand
GTTATAAAATTATACCACAAAAACTGCCGATTGTCAAGGTTTTTGGTGGGAGAGGTATTTTATTCCTTGTAAAATACAGAAAAATATGGTATAATTTAAAGAGGGGAAAATTCCGAAAATTAATATGAGGCCTTATGGTTAAAAGAATTTGTTTATTGGGAATTTTTTTGTTTTTTCTCTCTTCCTGTGCCACCGAGATAAATCCGGAGATGGAACAAGAAAGGTATATTCGCTCTTTCGATGATCAAATGTTGGAAGAGCCCATAACCGTAAGGCTGTACTATCAGTTAAATTCCGCCGAAGATGGCTATGTTTGGCTTTCCGGTGCCAAAGGTTCTTCCGGAACGGAGCGGATTGTTCTTCCCCTTGTTTTTAATGGTAGTAAAGGTCAGTTGCCCGTAACCGCAGTGAAAGGTGTTAGGGAAATAGCTTTGTCTTTCGAAAGTGTTTTGTTGTCTTCTTCCATTGTGGAGTTACAAGAAAGTGCCTTCGAAATGGCCACGGAGCTTATTTCTGTGGAAAATGTAAACAACATAAGGTCTATTGGCAATCGGGCTTTTTTTGGCTGTGAAAGCTTACAGAGCTTCAAAATGCCACCTTCCCTTGATTCCATCGGAAATTCTGCCTTTGCCAATTGCAGAAAGTTAGAAATAAGTGAACTTCCTTCTTCCGTTTCCCAAATCGGAACCAATGCCTTCGCCTTTTGTTCTTCCATAACATCTTTCCGAATCGGTGAAAATGTTACCACTTTGGGTGCCGGCGTTTTTGATAGTTGTGTAAATCTAACGGATATTTATTGCGAGGCGTCTTCCGCTCCCGCCGGTTGGAGTGCCGAGTGGCTGGAAAACTGTACTGCCACCGTTCACTGGGGACAATAAATTTTTATCTCCAAAATATGGATTTTTTCCTCTTTTTTGCCATAAACAGGGTATGGAAATTTTTAGTTTTTCACCTTTTGGCTACGAAGGACTTTTAGTTACAGTGGAAGTTGATTTACGTCGGGGAATTCCTGCAGTGGATTTGGTGGGATTGGCGGATAATGCGGTAAAGGAATCCAGAGAACGGATGCGTTCTGCTATTCGGAACAGTGGCTTCGATTTTCCCTTGGAGCGAATACTCATAAGTCTGTCTCCGGCAGATATTCGCAAGGAAGGAAGCGGTTTTGATTTGGCTATTGCTTTGGCCGTTCTTGGGGAAAAAAATAAAGAGGTTGTTCCTCGTTTGAGGGAAAAAGGCCGTGTTTTGGTAATGGGCGAATTGGAGTTGTCGGGGAATGTTCGTGGGGTTCGTGGCGTTCATGCGGCAGTATCAACGGCTTTGGAAAAAGGCTTTTCCTTTTGTATAATCCCCAAAGAAAACCAACAGGAAGTTAGCGAAATCGGTCAAGATGCTTCGGGAAACACGGAAATAAAAATTTTTCCGGTAAGTTCACTGGAAGAAGCCTTTGAGGTAATTTCCACTCTTCCCGAAGAATTTTTTTGCACAAAAGAGGAAAAGCGAAAGGCTTCCTTTCCGGAAAAAATTGAATTTGATGAAGTTTTTGCAGACAGCGATTTGTCCGTGGTGAAAAAACAAAACGTTTTGCTTCGGGGAATGGAACTTGCCGCCGCCGGAGGACATAATTTGCTGGCCTATGGTCCACCCGGTTGCGGAAAAACCTTGGCCTTGCAACGGTTTTCCTCCATAATACCTCTGTTAAATCGGGAAGAAGGTCGTTCCGTTACGAGAATTTACAGTTTAGCCGGACTTATTCCCGCCGGCGGAAAGGCCCTTAAAACCGCGCCCTTTCGCCAGCCACACCAGTCTTCATCACTGGAAGGTATGATAGGCGGCGGACCACAATGTCGGCCCGGGGAAATTTCCCTTGCTCACAACGGTGTTTTGTTTTTAGATGAGGCTTCGGAGTTTAAACCTTCGGTGCTGCAATCTTTGCGTATTCCCTTGGAAACAGGTAGCATCTTTTTAAGTCGTGCGGGACGGCACACCACTTTTCCGGCACGTTTTCAGCTTTTATTGGCTACAAATCCTTGTCCTTGCGGAAATTTAGGTTCTTCGGAGCATATATGTACTTGTCCGCCGCAAAACGTTCAGCGGTTTTGGCGAAAATTTTCCGCGCCCTTTTTGGACAGAATTGATTTACGCATTCCCGTTTACGAAAATTTTCGTTTGGAAATGGAGTCTTTTATTTGCGATGATTCTTTTTTGGAAAAAGAAAGGTTTTCTTCCGCGGAGATTCAGAAAAAGGTGGAAAAGGCCCGCAGGATACAATTTCAACGACAAAATTGTCTTAATTCCCATCTTCTGCCGGAGCAAATGGAAAAAATCTGCTCACTCACAGACAGAATAAAAACATTACTCATGGAGGAGGGAGAAAAAAATAATTTTTCGAAGAGAGGAATCGAAAGTTGCGTAAAAATCGCAAGAACCATTGCGGACTTGGATGAATCCGCGGAAATAAGAGAAAACCACATGGAGGAAGCAATTATTTTTAGGAAAAACTGCGGTTTTGAATTTTGATTTTACGACGTGCCGAGGAAACCTCGGCATATCTATTAAAGATTTTTAAAAATCTTCGTCCATGTCGTCGTCGTAAAATTCATCATCCTCTTCGTCATCGTAAAATTCGTCATCTTCGTCGTCGTAGAAGTCTTCATCGTCGTCATCGGACCAATCTTCTTCATCGAATTCAGACCAATCTTCTTCATCTTCATCATAGTCATCGAAGTCTTCGTCATCGTCGTCATCATCCAAAACGTACAAATCGTCGTCTTCGTCATCGTAGTCGCTCATAAGAGACTGCTCAAATTCGTAATCGTCAAACATAAAAACCTCCGGTATAATATATAATTTCGGAAAAATATTTTATAACTTTAATATATCGGCAATATATGGTCTTTGCCAAGCAACGGCCACGTCATAGGGTGTTTGTTCCGCCGTGTTGCGTTCCTGCTTTGAAAAGCCCAAATCCAAAAGTCGCATAACCGTTCGCTCATCACCATATTTTGCTCCATAATGGAGAAGAGTGTCACCGGCTTCGTCTTTTTTTTCGCCCGTTACCTCGATTATTTTATTCAAAATATCGTATTTTTGAATCATGGCGATGGAAACGGAGGAATCGTCCTTGTCTTTTACGAACGGATTGGCGTTATTATCCAACAAAATTTCCGCAAGATTGAATTTTCCCTGTTTTATGGCATCCAACAAGGCCACAGAGCCGTTTTTGTTACGACGATCCACAGGATAGCCCTTTTTCACCATTAGTTCAAAAATAAAATCGTCTATGTCGTGCAAAATTCCCAAGTGGATGGGCGTGTTTCCCTCACTATCGGCCGCATTTATGTTGTCCGGCAAAACAGAAGCCACAATCTCTTCGTTTTTGGTTTTGAATGCCAAGGACAAGGGGGATTCTCCGTGAATATCGCGGATTAGCGGATCGGAATTGGCACTCTTAACGAGTTTTATCATTGTGATGTTTCCACCTAAAACGGCTTCGTGGAAGGCCGTTTTTCCGTCCACTGATTGCAATTCGGCAGAGGCACCTGCATCCAAAAGCATTTTCACGTTTTCGTAATTTTTCTTTTTAACGCTGTCAATGAGAATGGTAATTCCTCGCGCATCGGCTGCGTTTACATTGGCTTTATTTTCCAAATAAAGGCGAATCATTCCTCGGCGGTTTTGACTTACCGCTTCTCCCAATGGTGTTTTTCCGGCAAGGTTTTGTGCCTCTTTGTCAATTCCGTACCCGAAAAGAACCAAGGTTGCGTTGTCGGCCATGTGGGTAACGCCTGTATGCAACACGGAATTTCCCAACTTATCTCGGGCGTCCAAATCAATGCGTTTATTGTCGGCAAAAAGGCGAATGGTGGAAACGCTGTTAGCTTTCATTGCGAAGAAAATCGGTGTTTCGCCGTTTTGGTTCTTTGCATTTATGTTGGCTCCGGCATCCAAAAGTTTTGTTACGGCTTCATCCTTTTTCCATTCCGCAGCAAAATGCAAGGCCGTATTTCCCAAACTGTCTCTGGCTGCAACAACGGTGTCATTGATTATCCAGTCCTGTTGGTCACCGCCTAAATCAAAGGCCAAGTGCAAGGGAGAGTAGCCACGCATATTTTCCAGAAAAACGTTGGCTTTCCATTGCAAAAGCAAAAGGCCGGCTTCTTTGTGGTTATTTTTAATGGCCAAGTAAAGGGGTGTGTTTCCTTTAAGATTTTGAGCGTCCACATCCAAGGTGATCATACATCGATGGATGTGTTCCAAACACGCGGTACTGGCCATTAAGTCCACAGCAATGTGTAAGGGCGTATTTCCGTTTTTATCTCGTGATTCCACATTCCTGTCATTGATGACGGCTTTCAGCATTTCCATGGAGTTGGAAGCGATGGCTCCAATAAGCGGAGTGTACCCTAAAATGTCTTCACTGTGAATGTCCGCACCCATATTTATTAAAAATTCACTATGTTTTGGCATGGAATTTGAAACAGCCAAGGAAAGGGGAGTGGAACCGTTTTTGTTTCGTTCCAAAAAGTTTGCACCTGCGGAAATTAACAGTTCAAAAATTTTCAAATCCAGTTTGCGATTTATGGCAATATGGAGAGCGGCATTTCCTCCGCTGTCTTTTGAATTTGTGTCAGCTCCAAAATCCAAGAGAATTTTGTAAATATCGTACTGCTGCAAGGTGATTTTGTTGTCAAAAACAAAGTCGCAAAGGCTTTTGTCCGAGGCCTTTTGAATGTCCGTAACGGTTTCCTTTTGGAGAGAAAGTTTTTCCGTAAAATTTCCGCTATGGTCATTTATGGGTTTGGGAACGGAAATATAATGAAGAGAGTTTTTCCCCGAAACATCTCGTGCATTTACATCAGCACCGGCATCCAACAGTCGCAAAAACAATTCAGCATTTCCGTATTCCAGGGCGTAATGTAGCGGCGTTTGCCCATTTATGTTCACCGCATTTATGTCCGCATTTCGTCGTATCAAGAATTTTACGATTTCCCGATGATTCCGCGATGTGGCGTAATGTAATGGCGTTAGGGCAAATTCAAAACGAAGATTTACGTTATAGGTTCGAAGACAGTCTTCAAAGTAGTCGTAATCACGATCCGTGTTTTTCTCCTCGGTGGATGATGCAGGATAAATACTGATTTTCGCCTTGACGCATTCGTCAATTAGGGAATCGTTTTCCAAAAAGTATTTTTGGGCGGAAATTCCCTTATTGTCACGGACAGTTATATCGGCCTTATTTGTGAGCAAAATGCGAGTTGCGAGAGCCGAACCGTTCTTTGTGGCCACGAAAAGAGGTGTTTCCCCAAACTCGTTGCGGCTTTCAATGGGAATTCCCCG
>JAFNZQ010000205.1 GCA_017382775.1 Spirochaetaceae bacterium | reverse complement strand
GCCGGTGTGAAAGAAAACATGGACTGGATCAAACACGCCAATTCCGATTCTCAAAATATGTTGCGAGGAATGTTCGGTCTCCACGCCTCCTTTACCCTCAGCGAAAAAAGCCTTAACGAATGCGCAAAGGCCATGCAGGGAGCCAACACCGGTTACCATGTCCACGTTGCGGAAGGAATTGGCGACGTTCACGACAGTTTGAAACAGTACGGAAAACGCATCGTTCACCGCCTTTTCGACCACGGAATGCTTTCTCCCGACACGTTAACCGTTCACTGTATTCATGTAAATGAAGCGGAAATGGATCTTATAAAAGAAACCGGCGCAAAAGTCGTTCACAATCCCCAATCCAATATGGGAAATGCCGTGGGATGTTCCCCAATTATTCGCATGGTGGAAAAAGGCCTTCAAGTTGGTATCGGAACCGACGGTTACACCGCCGACATGACAGAATCCATGAAAGTTGAAAGCATCATCCACAAACACAACCTTTGCAACTCCAATGTGGGCTTTATGGAAACGGGAACCTTGGCCTTTGAAAGCAACCCTGCCTATGCATCCCACTTCTTCGGCGCACCCATCGGCAAAATCGAAAAAGGTGCCGAAGCGGATATAATCGTTGTGGATTACGAACCGCCCACACCCATGTTGAACACCAACTGCCTTGGCCACATTCTTTTCGGAATGAGCGGACGAGCCGTGGACAGCACAATGGTTGCCGGAAAGTTCATCATGAAAGATCGAAAAATCCTTACATGCGACGAAAAAGAAGTTTTCGCAAAGGCTCGGGAAGTTGCAACCGATTTGTGGAAAAGAGTTTAATGTAAATAAACTAAAAGCCGCTATGTCGATTTTTGGGCTCTTTGCCGATAATTAAAAGAAGGAGTTTCTTTTGAAGAAGTTTTTGATACTTGCAGTTCTTTTGCAGTTCTTTTGCGCCTGTGAAACCACTGAAAATGTTCCGGAGACGGTGGCATCGGATGTGGCTACGGATGAAACCTCTGTCTCGGAAAATGATGTTCTCATAGCCAGGGATGCTGTGGTGAATATCCGCGAAAAATGCGTTGCAGACGGTATTCCCTCCGAGCAGGAAGAGGCATGGCAGTTGGCCGAAGAGGACTTTTTAATCGGCGAAGATTATTACGAGAAAAAAGCCTATGACGATGCCATTATCTTCTACGAAAAGGCCTACCAAGGTTACACCGGACTTTACAGCAACCTTGTGGAAGGTAACTTGCAGGAACGCCTTTTGGAGGTTACAGCCCTACGAGACCGCATTGATATGCTGGAATTTGCGGATTTTGACCGCACCGCCTACGATGCCGGTGTTCAATCCCTGGAAGCAGCATCCCTTGCCATTTCCGAAGGGGGAGACGAAGACCCTTCCAAAAGCGGCGACATTTCTTCCCACCTTATTGAGGCTAAAAATTCCTTCTTAACGGTTTTGAATGCCGGTTTTTACTGTCGTGCAAAAAATGCCAAGGCTGAAGCCGAAGAGGCGGCAACCATTGCCATTAACGAAAAGGCGGACATTTCGGCACCCACGGAATATTCCGACGCCCGTCGTTCCTACGATGCGGGTGTCGAAAACCTAAATTCCGGTAACGTTGCAGATGCCGCAGGCAATTTCGAAATCGCAGTTTCCCTTTATAAAAGTTCCGTGGCAAATTCCAAAAAAATGCGGGATGAAGCCGAGGCCGCCATTGAAGCCTTGAAAGTGAAATTGAGGGAGGCGGTGAAATATGCCGAAGAGGCTGACAAATTGACTGCCGAGGGAGGAAGTCTATGAAAAAAATTTGTTTACTCACCCTTTTGCTGACTTTCTCCATGGGACTTTTTGCCGAAAGTTTTACCAAAAACGAGTATCTTCTTTCCGCCCAAGACCTGTTGAAACAGGCGGAACTTGCTTTCGAGGAATTCCGATACGAAGAATCTTTGGAATTAGTCGCCAAAGCCAACGCAGCCTTGGATGCTTCCCACAACTATGTTCGCGGAAGTATCATTAAAACCTTGGCTTCCAATTCCATAACGAAGGCAAAGGAACGGATGGAATGGGCAAAATCCATTGATGCACCTACGAATTTCCCCCTCTCCTATGAGGCCGCAACGGATGCCTTGGCCATGGCGGAATCTTCATTTTCCGAAGAGGATTTTGACACTGCGGAAGTTAAAGCCAATGAGGTTATCGAATTGGTTGGTACAATGAAAGAGGTGGCAAAATTGCCCCAGTACTATGTGGTTCGTCCATGGGCACAAACTCGAGACTGTTTTTGGACCATATCCGCTCGCCCCTATGTTTACAACAATCCCACTTTATGGGAAAATCTTTACCAGGCAAATAAAAGCCAAATGCGCAATCCTCAAAATCCCAACTTGATTTATCCGGCCATGAGGATGTTCATTCCCAGCATTGCCGGCGAAGAACGAGAAGGAACCTACGATTCTTCCAAACAGTACGAGCCCTTTGCTCCCGCTGAAAACTAAAAGGATTGATATTC
>JAFNZQ010000204.1 GCA_017382775.1 Spirochaetaceae bacterium | reverse complement strand
GTGAAGGATTTTAATGCTTCCGGTGAAGTTGTAACGGATTTTTCCCTCATGACAAATGCTGACACATTACGATATGTCACAAAGGATTTAAATTTATCGGAAACAAACCCCTTTACAGGAAAAAAACTCACAAAAAGGAGAAAATCCGGCGATTCCGTGGTTGAATTGGAGTCCATATACGCTAATACCTGGGATGCGAGACTCTGTAGGGATAAAACAACTTTCGAAAATTCCGGCCCATCCTACATCGTTAAAGACAACATATTCCGCGAAGAAAACTGGATAGAAAAAGAATAGCTGGATCAACGGGGGAGGGTGGCCGGGATGACTAACTGACAGTCCGTTCAGCGGTCATTTCTCTTTCGTATTCGTCGGCCAAATAATCGGGGCCGTTCCACCAAAAACGAAGTTCTTCGTCAAAAAGCATATTCCCAGTTTCCGACTGAATAAACTTATCGAAAGCCTGTGTTTTCGAAATATTTTGTCGTCTTGCAATTTCGGAGGCTGTCATTGCAGATAAAAGTTCCATCGTATATTCATATTTACTGATGTTCGTCAATGAAAAACTCCTTGGTTTCTGCAAATGTTAAACACCGTATTGCGGCTTCGGTTTTAAAACAAATTTGGTTTGAAAGTTTATTTGGCAATAAAAGCCTTATTGCAGTTTCATCGGCCAAATCGGAGCCCACTTCACCGTATAAACCGTTAATGTAGGCAGTAATCACCTGATTCGTGGCATCATTTGCAATTTTACCGGCTATTATATCATAATTCGTCCAAATATTTTTTTCGTTGATAACCAAATTGTGATTTCTGTGTCCGGCCACACAATGAAGCCATTCTCTATTTGCGTCGTTAAACTCAAAAACAGAAATTTTCTCCTCACTATTTGCGAAATTAAAGGCCGTTATATACCCCATGGAAGGATTTGAAAGTTTTATCCCGTTTTTTATGGCCTTTTTTATAGAAACTTTTACGAATTTACAGGCTTGGTTGTAATCCGTGGTGGTATAAAAGCCCTTTCCGAAATCTTTTCCGACGGAACAAAGTGACAGATCAATTTTTTTTATTGGGATGTAACCGGCGTGATATACAACTATTCTATTTTGCAAAATCATAATGAAAAACCTTTTGTGTTTAGATAAGCCATTATATCGTGAAAATTTTCTTCGTCACCTTGGATATGGAAAAAATCGTAACAAGTTTCTATGTAATCGTATATTTCGTATTTGTTAAATATTTCGCTACATTTTTTTGAATCAACATTCCAGTTAATTTGAGCCAACCTAAACAAACGCACTTGTAAAAGGAAAAGTTCATCTTTCTGCTTCAAAATATCGATTTGCATGATTGCCTAACCACCTTTATGCCTGCTTCATCACAAAATTCGTCAGTTTTCCATGGAGAGTGCAAAGCCTTCGCTACAATTATACCACAATTTTATGCCTTTGTCAAGCTCAGCCGATGTCGCAGCTGCATCCCTAAAAGGTCTTCGTCCCTACACAGGGGTTCTATTCCACGTTTTTTCAGAGATGAGGCCCATGCGTTCATTAAAACACCGAAGGCCACCGATACGTTCAAAGAGGCTTTTACGCCATCCAAGGGAATCGTGACAATGCCTGCTGTGACTCGTTTCAGTGCAGCCGGGCTGATTCCCAACTCTTCGCTGCCCAAAATAACGATGCCTTTTTCGGGAAAGTCAAATTTATCTAAGGGCGTTCCGCCGGTTTCCAAGGCGAAAATGGGGACGTCGTCGGGCAATTCCGTCAGAGAACGGGTTTCGTGAGGTAATATGTCGATGCAACCCATGGCAGAACGTTGAGAGCGCTGATGGTTACAGTCACAACAAAGGGGAGAAAGAAAAAGTTTTTCGGCGCCAAAGGCCTCGGCTGTTCTGAAAATTGAACCCATATTGAAAGGGGAACGTATATCTTCGGCAAAAATGCACATTCCCGGAAAAACTTTTCGTTGGTTGCGAGAAGAATCGTGGGGCGCCACAATTAAGTCCCATTCGGCACTTTGAATTTTCAATATTTTCAACAGGGCATTTCGGCAAATGTTGCAAAGCCGTCGTTCGTCGGCGTCGTTATTTGCCAGTAAGGCCCTAATTTCTGTCTGTTCTTCCGAAAGGATTTTTTCGTCTTGGCTAACCAAATTGGCAATGGCGAAAAGCAGTTGCCGCCGTTCCGCCACATCCGCCAGTTCGGGGTTTTTGTGGGTTTCATCGGAAAGTCCCAATATGGATCGCTCGATTTCTCCCAGCATAAGTGCCAATTTTCTGCGCCGCTGCCCCGGTTTTAACTGAAAAAGTTGTGACTTTTTAATCAATGTATTCACCCGGAATGTCACCAAGGATTTCGCCCAAAATCCCGGTGTTGCCGTTGGCAAAATCTCTAAAGTTCAGTGGATTTTTCTGCTGCCATTGAAGTGTTTTTGCCGCAATGGCCCCATCTCCGGTTTTGATTACAACACCGTTTTTTTTGTCAAAAGCAACGATTTCCCCGGGGCGTTTCCCGGCCAACATGGCATCGCCACCGTGAAAAATCGCCGAATCGTGAATGAAAAGCAACCTGTCTTTCAAACTGGTAAAGGCAACGGGAGCCGGATTTAAACCGCGAATTTGTCCGTCAATTTCTTTGGCGGATTTGTCCCAGTTGATTTTTGCATCATCCCGAGTCAGAAGATGGCAAAAGGTGGCCTCATCGTCATTTTGGGGAATTTCGGTTTGAGTTCCGTTTTTCAGTTGTAAAATCACTTCCACAAGGCAGTCTCCGGCCATTTTTGCCACCGAATCCATCACTGTCTCCGCGGTTTCAGTCCCATTGAGGGGAAATTCCTTTTGCAACAGAATGTTTCCGCTGTCCATTTTTTCCGCCAAACGCTGCACCGTAACGCCGGTTTTTTCGTCTCTTGCCATTATCGCCGCAGGAATGGGTGAAGGCCCACGATGTCGAGGCAACAACGAAGGATGAAAATTGATTCCTCCCAAAGCAAACAAATCCAAAAAAGCCTTTTTGAAAATTTTGCCGTAGGCGAAGCAAACAAGTAAATCAAAATTTTCGTCACGAATTTGGGAACAAAAATTTTCGTCCAATTTTTCCGGCGTCCAAATCGAAAAGTCCATTCCTCGTGTTTCTCGAATTTTTTGCGCAGTTTGAAAAACTGCCGTGTCTTGAAGAACCTTTCCGCGTTTTTGCGGCGTTGCGGGATTTGTCAAAACCCCACCGATTTGGATTTCCTCACACATACTTAAAATTTCCAAGGCGTCGCAAGCAATTTTTGGAGATCCGCAATAAAGAATTTTCATTTTCACTTCCGTTTAAGCATTTTTTTCATGAATTGCCTCTGAAACCGTTTTTCAATTTCAGCCCGTGCTTCGTCGCCGTTTTTGTCAATCATCAAAACGCCGTTCAAATGGTCATATTCATGCTGTATTGCCCGGGCCAAAAGTCCGTCGGCGGTCAAAGTGAAAGGTTTGCCGTTCTCGTCTTGGGCCTGCACGGTTACCTTTGTCGATCTTGTAACCGGTATGTAAAAGTCGGGAACGCTAAGACAGCCTTCTTCCTTGCATTCCGTTTCCACCGATGTGGACACAATCTGCGGATTTACGAAAACCCGATCCACATCGTCGCCAACGTTGATTACGAAAAATCTTTTGAGCAACCCGATTTGGGGAGCAGCCATTCCCACGCCGTCCTTTCGTCGCATAAGAACAAAGGCTGCATCAATGGCCTCTTTCAACTCATCGTCGAATTTTTCCACCGGTTCGGATTTTTGCCGTAATAAATCATTTCCCAGGATAACGATTTTTGCTTTCATATCTACAGTGTAGCGGAGAATTTATTTTTTGTCAAGATGGTTCGGGTTCTCCCTGCCTTACTTCAACAGTTGAAGTATGTCCTCTTTGGGGTGATATCCCACCATTCGGGAAACTTCCTTGCCGTTTTTGAACACCAACATGGTGGGAATGCTCATCACGGAATATTTGTCCGCAGTTTCGTGGTTATCGTCTATGTTGATTTTCCCCACCGTTAAGTCGGGGTTTTCCGTGGCAATTTCGTGAATTATGGGACCGAGCATTTGGCAGGGACCGCACCAGTCGGCGTAAAAATCCACCAAAACCGTACCTTCATTTTTTATAACCAATTCTTCAAAATTTTCGCCGTTTAATTGTGTCAATGCCATGTCTTCCTCCTATTTTCCTATAAAATAACGGATTTAAAAATCTTTGTCAATAATTGCCTTTGCGTTTTGCAAAATTTCCGCCTTGGGCGCTCCCACCACATCCAAATTTTCCGCATGGTAACATCGGGAATCTTCAATATCCAAAAACAGATTTGAAATTGTCTTAACGTAACTGAATCCGAAGTCGTTGAAAATGGGACCGCCGGCAGTGGTCACATAAATCATTTTGGAAACCTTTACTTTCCCCACAAGGTTGTCTTCATTGTCGTAGTCAAAGGTAATTCCTGGAACCAATATTTCGTCAAAATAGGCCTTAACCGAGGCCGGGGAACCTAAATTCCAAAAGGGCGCAGCGATTACCACAGTATCGGCTTCCGCAAATTGATGGGCATTTTTGAAAAAAGGATTTTCAAGGTCCTTTTCCTGTAAAAGTTTTTCCC
>JAFNZQ010000203.1 GCA_017382775.1 Spirochaetaceae bacterium | reverse complement strand
TGGCTCTGGCGGCCTACAACGCAGGCCTTGGGCGAGTCCGCTCCGCAGTGAAAAAAAACAACGGCGCCGGATACTGGCAACTTTCCAAGAAAAAAGCTCTGCCTAAAGAAACCATTGATTATGTCCCCAAATTTTTGGCTGTGGCCGAAATTCTGCACAATGCGGAATACTACGGAATTGAACTTCTACCACCGGAAGAAGAACCTTTGAAATTCGACCGTGTCGACATTGACTTTGCCGTGGACATGACTCTCCTTGCGGAAAAACTGGAAATTGAAGAAGAAGAACTGTTCTTTTTGAATCCGGCGTTAAACTACACAATTACGCCCCCGGGAATAAAATACGGTTTGCGACTTCGCCGTGATAAAGTGGATGCAGCCAGAGAATTATTCATCACCAAGGAAGACCTCGTCCAGTACGATGTGCATAAAATCAGAACCGGAGACACCTTTTACGACATTGCAAAACATTACGGCATAGAAATTTCCATGATTGAGAAAGCCAATCCGAAAATTCGACCTTCTCGAATGCGTCCCGGAGACAATCTCCTAATTCCCAAACTAAAGGAAGTGCCACCCTTTAAGTCCAAAAGCGAAAAGGAAGCACAACAGGATTACGCCGGAACCTACATGGTAAAATCCGGCGACACCTTGTGGAACATTGCGAAAAAATTCGGAATCACCGTGGAAACTTTGGCAGAAAAAAATAATTTAAGCATAAATTCTCCTCTTCAGTTGAATTCTTCATTAAAAGTGCCGATAATTCAGTAGGAGTATACGTTGAAACTTCGGACCTTTTTTATTTTATTTTTTGTGCCTTTATCTTTCTCGATTTTTGCAAATGATGTGGAAATTTTATCTTCCAGCAAAATAAATTGGGAGACAAAAACCTTTTCCTCCACACTCACCCTGGATTTTAACAAAGCAAATTTGAAAATGCCCGCCGATCGCAGCGTTGCCACGGACAAAATGATGTTGCAACTTCCTCGCTTAATAAAAGACGCACTGCTATCCACCGCGGTAAATTCCACAACCCATTTAGGCGACCTTATTTTGCAAAATAACTTAACCTTTGACTCCATAAGAAAAATCATCGATGCGGGCAAAAACAGCCCAAGTTATTTTTCGCCCAATAAAACCGAAATTCTGTTCGGCCATTCCTTCGACCTTAATTTGGTTTCGGCCCTTTTGGTTCAGCACAAACACACCAACAGGCCCATTCAACCCATCGAACATGTGGCCACCCGCGATTATACCGGAATCATAATCGATGCCAGGGGGATTTTGCCCATCCACGGCGTTTTTGCATCCTCGGCACTGGAACCCTGCCTTTTTCCGCAAATTTGGGACGACCAAATGGAACTCCTTTATGATAAAAACATGGTGGATCCCGCCATTGTGAAAGAACAGGGATTGGTTCAATTTTGTAAAGGCGATAATGCCTCCCATTATGCCCATCGCGTAGGTGATGATCCCCTGAAAATTGTAGCCCGAGGCGTTTACGGAATTTACCCCACCGATCCGATAATTGCCAGAAATGATGCCTTGAAAATTCTCTGCTCTCCACACAACATCGATTTGTTACGTCAGGGCAAAGTTGTTATCCTCATTGATGACAACAAAGTTCAAATGCCAATGTCCGCCATAGTGAAAACCGATGATTACGACCGCACCTACGACAATGTGTCCAACTACCTGTACGAGTCCAAAATAAAAGACCTCATTGTGGACGACACCTACAAGGGCATTCTGCTTTCCATGCAGAACATTCAGTTTATGCCGGAAACTGCGGTCATTATGCCCGGAGAATCCGATCGATTGGACACAATCGCCAACGCACTGAAAATCGCAACCGATATCGGCTCTTTCAATATTCGTGTGGAAGGCCACACAGCCCGTTACGGAGACATTTCCACCGAACAACCCTTGTCGGAACAACGGGCACAGACCATTGTCAACGAATTTATTTCCCGAGGAATCTCCGTGGACATTTTCCAAGTACGAGGCTTCGGCGGAGAAAGACCTGTTGCCACCAACGACACCCAAGAAGGTCGCTCCTTAAATCGCCGTGTGGAAATAATCATCGAACCGAAATCCTCAACACCGAAACAATAAATTTTTTCAACGAGAAATTTTAGAAAAAAAGCCCCCGAAAATGTTATCGGGGGCTTTTTATTTTATGAAATACCTTTTATTTCAGCAAACCGGCTTTGGAAAAGGCATTGAAAACGTTTTGCGGTGCGAGAGGTAACTCGTCAATGGCAACTCCGGTACACTGCAAAATGGCGTTGCGAATGGCTCCGGAAACGGGACAAACAGGCGGTTCGCCCAAAGCCTTTGTTCCGAAAGCACTGGTGGGTTCCGGATTCTCCACGAAATCAGCATCCAAAGTGGGATGATCCATGAATGTGGACAATTTGTAATCCAGCAAGTTGCCGTTCAGCAAACGACCTTTGTCGTCAAAAACCATTCTTTCGCTCAATGCGTAACCAATACCCATACTCATTCCGCCGTGGACCTGGGCTTCAGCCAATGCGGGGTTAATGAGAGTTCCGCAATCATGTACGTTCACAATGTTCTTCACCTGAACGCGGCACAGGGGGATGTCCACCTCGACCTCCGCAATACAGCAACCAAAGGAATAGGCATTGCTCTTTATCTGATAGGTGCTTTCCGAAGTGATGTGCTGGCTGTTTTCCAAACTGTAAAGGGCCGTGGTAGCCAACTCGCCCAAGGACATCAAAACGCGACCATCGGTGGTGCGAACAATGTTTCCATCAACAATGTCCAAGTTAAATTCGGGCATTCGAGTCAACTCGTGGGCATATTTCAAAATGCGTTCTTTCATCATAAGACCGGTTTGTCTAATGGCAAAACCGCCAACATAGGTTTGGCGAGATGCATAGGCACCTGTTCCGAAAGGAGTAACATCCGTATCCTGGGTGGAAACCACATGAACATCCTCAAAGGGAATGCCCAACACTTCCGCAGTCATCTGTGCCCAAACTGTGTCAGCACCCTGTCCGATTTCCGTTTCGGCCATTTGAACTTGAACGCTTCCGTTTTGGTTCAAAACCATTCGGCAAGAAGAACTTTCCAAAGAAATGGGCCAAACCGCGGTATTATACCAGAAAACACTCATTCCGATACCACGACGGATATCGCCTGTTTGGTTGGAATACTCTTTCAACTTCTTCTCGTAATCAATTTTAACCATTGCCTTGTCCAAGCACTGGTTAAAGGAATCGAAATATTGCTCGTTCTTTGAGAAAGCATCCACATAGCCTTTGGGCATAAGATACTTTCGGCGATATTCCCGAGAATTAAGGTTCAACACTTTGCAAATATCTTCCGCATGGGCTTCCATGGCGAAACTCATTTGAGGCATTCCGTAACCGCGCATGGCTCCTGCCACAGAACGGTTTGTGAAAACGGTGTAGGCATCAGCTTCCACGTTATCGCAGGGATAAAGTTGGGGGAAAGAACCCATAGCCTTTGCCACAATGCTGTGTCCGTGGGAGGCATATCCGCCTTGGTTGGAATACAATTCCGCCTTTCGTGCCGCCAAGGAACCATCCTTGCGAACATGGGAAATAATGTGGATTTTCATTGCGTGACGAACACGAGTTGAAGTAAAGGTTTCTTCACGAGACAAATCCAACTTAACAAGACGACCGCCAACCTGTTCGCACAAAAAGGCGCACAAAGGTTCGTACAAAACGTCCTGTTTGTTTCCGAAACCGCCACCGATATAGGGCTTGACAATTCGGACTTTTCCCCAAGCAATACCCAAGGCCTGACCTACAACACGGCGAACAATGTGGGGAATCTGCGTTGAGGAAACAATGCAAATGCGACCTTTTTCTTTATATGCGTAACAAATGAAATTTTCAATATGACAATGTTGTACGGAAGGAAGTTCATACCATTTGTCCACGACGACCAAGTCTTTTTCCTTAATCGCTTCGGCATAGTTACCACGGCGAATTTCTGTATGTGCCAAAATGTTGTTTTTGTACTTTTCGTGAATTTGGGGCGCACCGTCTTTCATGGCCTCAATGGGATCGGTAACTACGGGATATTCCTCGTATTCAACAGTTTTTTCCAAGGCACGGATGGCTTGAGCGGCGGCAACTTCGTCCTCAGCCACAACTGCGGCAATATCGTCACCGTAAAAACAAACCTTGTCGGTCAACACGAGACGGTCCGAAACATCCTGGTGATGAGGATCGGTGGACCAAGGATGACCTGCTGTGGGAAAATAGTGTTTTTCTTTTATATCAAAACAAGTAACCACCTTAACAACACCTTTGATTTTTTCAGCCTCGGAGGTGTCAATCTTTTTAACTCGCCCGTGGGCAATGGATGAGTGCAATACCTTTGCAATTAAAGCACCTTTATCGCACAAATCATCAGTGTATTTTGCTCTACCTGTAACTTTGTCGTATGCATCAATACGAGTAACGCTTTTTCCAACAACCATAAAATCCTTCCTTACATAAGTATCAAATTCCGTGTACCATTTTACCATATTTTCCATTTTTTGTCAAGAAAAAATTTCATTTTTTTCTCAATGTGC
>JAFNZQ010000202.1 GCA_017382775.1 Spirochaetaceae bacterium | reverse complement strand
CCTTTTTCCGTACTCAAAGGGAAATTTTGTGGGTAAATCCTCCAATTCCAAGTGGGGGATGGAAATAAAATTATGTTTTTCCTGAAAAATTTTCAAATTTTTGTCTTGAATAGTAATTTCTTCGGAAGACAGATTGCAATTTTCGCAAAAAGATTTTTCGCAATTCCGGTATTCTTCATCAAAATCCTTGGAGCCTTGGGCGAAAAATTTAATTACCGACGAATTTTTCAAAAAGTACTTTTTAATCAACTTCTGAAAAAATTCGGGATCGTTTTTGATTTTTCGTTTTATCCTGTTGAAAATTTTCTTTGTTTGCAAAAATTCAAAGGGATTTTCACTGTATAAAAGGGATGATAATGCACGATTAAAAAGTACCACGGGACGAGGCTTTGCGGAAAGTTCTCGCAGGGAAAATTCCCACTCGTTTATAACAATGGAGATTGCCTCCCGGGGAATGGGATTTTCGGCGATTTCCGCCAGTTTTTCCATTACAAAGTCAGTGTATTTGGAAAAATTTTCTTCGGATATTCCCCTCATGGCAAATGTGGCGATGAGGAAACGGTTCAAGGTTTGGGTTTCCGAAATGGGAGAAAAGTCACTTCCAAAACCGCCATCGATGAGTGCCTTTTTCAAAAGGGAAGCATCAGTGTCAAATAAAAGTTTGTAAAGCAAACTGAGGGAGTGAAATGTTTCCGCCTTGACTCCGGTGTCGATTTTGAATGAAATGGCTGCGGTGGCCTCTTCCTCTGAGGACGGTCCCGTCATAAAAACGGTTTTTGGTGAACGGATGGTCGAAGCCTTTTCTTTCAAAGGGAAGGCTTCGCCACCTTTTTCCCCAAGGGACAAAATGTTTTCGTGGATAAAATCCAAATGTTGTTCCGTGGGAATATCACCATAAACGAAGATGATACAATTATTCACGGTGTAATGTCGACGATGGAAATCCCTTAGTTTTTCATGGGTAAGTTTGGGGATTTCCTTGGGATCACCGCCGGAGTCGAAGCCGTAATGGTTGTTTTCAAAAAATTCGGTGAGCAATTTTTCCGTCATAACACCTTCGAAATCCGAATATTCCCCCTGCATTTCGCTGTAAACAACGCCATTTACAGCAACTTCTCCCCGGGAATTCATTTCGAAGCGATGGGCTTCCTGTAAAAAAATTTCCGGCTGCAAAAGGGGAAAGAAAACCGCATCGGAATAAACCTTAAACAGGGTGAAAAAATCCTTTTTTATTAAAGAGCCGGCGGCAAAGGATGTATGATCCCGATAGGTCATGGCATTGAGGAAGGTGTTGGTTGTTTGGGAAGCAAGATCGGCAAAGAGGGTTTTGGAGGGAAAATTTTTCGAACCGCACAAAACCGAATGTTCCAAGATGTGGGCCGTTCCGCAACTGTTTTCCGAGGGCGTATTAAAGGTTATGGAAAAAAAATTTTCCTCATCTTTGTTGTGTATGTGAAAAAGTTGCAACCCCGATGGTTTGTGACACAACAGTCGAGCCTCGCCTTTAAAATCACGGCTGCGGAAAGTGTCTATAACCTCAAAATCCCTGTAAAAATCCCCTTTTGTCATCACATGATCCATTCATCATCATCGTCTCGACCGGCGATTTTTATCTCACCGGCTTCCCAGGCGCGACGAACCAGATCGAAGAATTCAGCGGTTTGGGCATCCACATCTTTTTTACGCATGGGCTTGCGGATAATTTCTTCTTCCAAAACAGCCTTCCGTCGATTTTTCGACAGATTTGACAAAATTTTTTCCCTGAAAACATCGTTTTTACCGGCAATCAAAAAGGCTACTTTGATATCGTCCATGGGTTCCAGATGTTTTTGTATGAAGTCATCAGCCACGCCCACAATGTCGTCCAAAACAAAAAGTCTCGCTCGCAAATCGTCTTCAATTTCCGGCGCGATGATTTGAAGCTGTTGCAAAACCACTTCTTCGGAATCCGCAGGCAGGCGACGAAGAATTTCACTTAAAATGCCTTTTCCGTCCAAGGAATTGCT
>JAFNZQ010000201.1 GCA_017382775.1 Spirochaetaceae bacterium | reverse complement strand
TGAGGAACACATACTTGCTGTGTCGCAATTATGCCAACGTAGTGATTTTGTACGATTTTCATCCGATTCTCCGAATGTATTGGAGGATGAGGAACGTTTTTCAACCTTGAAACGTATAAAAACCGCAATTTTAGCCTTTGAGGATGGAAAAAATGTTTGAATTTCAAAATCCACTTTCTTTTTTTCTTTTAATCCTCATTCCTCTTTTTTATATACTGAAATATCTGGGTATTTTGAAAAAAATAAATGTTTCCTTAACTTTAGGTGATTATAACGGTAAGAGCCGTTTTAGTTTTCAAAGCTCTTCGGTGAAATCACTTTCAATTCTGTCCAATTTTTTTGGAATTTTAGCCTTTGTTTTTCTGGTTGTTTCCATTGCCAATCCATGCAGAATGCGAAGAGAAAAAATATTTACATCCCGCGGTTCTGATTTTATTTTTGTTTTAGACTGTTCTCCATCCATGGCAGCAAAAGATATTGACAACAAAACACGATTTCAGGCAGCAAAAGAAGTCATTGAAAATTTGTCGTTTAGATTACATGGAAATAGTTTCGGATTGGTTGCAATGGCGGAGGAAGCTGCCTTATTGGTACCACCCACCACAGATGCAACATATTTTATAAAACGACTTAATCTGTTAGAAATAGGGGAATTAGGGGATGGTACTGCCATCGGATTAGGCCTCAGTTCTGCCGTATATCATCTAATAAATTCCACTGCAAAACAAAAATGTATTATCCTCATTACCGACGGCGAAAACAACGCCGGTTCCGTAAGTCCGATAACCGCAGCCGAATTGGCAAAAGAAAATTCATTGCAATTAGCCGTTATTGGAGTGGGAACAAAAGGTTCGGTTCCCATTGAGTACATCGATAGCACCACCGGGAAAATGTATTCCGGTTATTTGGAATCCGATTTTGACGAACGGAAACTTTCTCTTTTAGCCCAAATAGCCGATGGAGAATTTTTCTTTGCACAAAACCTAAATTCCATGGAAGAATTTTTGAAAACTTTTACCGATCAAACGGCAGAAAACCAGACTTACCATATCAAAACGGATGTGGAATCCCTTTACCGAAAGTATTTAATTCTATCCATGATATTTATTGTGTGTAATATTTTTATACGAAGAATTGTGTTAAAGGATTTATTGTGATTTTTGAAAAACCTATTTTCGGATTATTAATTTTTCTCATAATTCCGACTTGCATAATGTTTGTTAAAAGGCTAAAAAGTTTAAACGTTTTGCCTAAAAGTTTTTTCAAAAATTCTTCCTTTGTTAAAAGGCGAATAACCACATCTTTCATATTCAACGTATTGGCGTGGCTCTGCCTTTGTATCGCGCTCACATCTCCATACTTTGGACAAAAACAGGTTACTGTACAAAAAACAGGTATAGCACTGTCTGTGCTGCTGGATATTTCCCATAGTATGGAGACAAGGGATTTTCCCATAAACAACCACAGTCGGCTTTATGCCTCAACTGAATTTGCAAAAGCAATTCTCACAAAGTTACCGGAAGACATTCCCGTTTCCGTTGCCATAGTCAAAGGTGAAGGACAAATCGCAGTTCCATTGACGGAAGACCGTTGGGCTGTGGAAAATTTTTTGGAAATTGTCTCTCCCCGGCTTATGTCCACACCCGGCAGTAATCCGGCTAGCGGAATATTACGGGCTTCCGAATCATTTCCTTCCAGTATTGGCATGAG
>JAFNZQ010000200.1 GCA_017382775.1 Spirochaetaceae bacterium | reverse complement strand
TGATTTCCGGCCATATTCACGAATCCGCAGCCATTGAGAACATTGGCAACACGGTAGCAATCAATCCCGGACCTCTTTTTGAAGGCAATTTTGTCCGTGCAGAAATACAAAAAATCGACGGTTCTTGGAAAGTTATTCATTGTGAGCAGGCTAAACTTTAATTTTTCAAAAATCTTTGTATGGAATGAATTATGAACGACGAAAAGAAAATTGCGAAAGCACCGCCAAAAAAAATTCCTCGGAAAAAACTTCCCTCGTTGTTGAAAAAAACTTTTTCACCGAAAAAGTTCAATCGAAAAATCGTAAAAAAATTTTCCATTGATGCGGACAGGGACTTTTTTGTCTCCCATTTCGTTAAAACCGAAAAAGGTTTTCGAATCCCCAACGATGCGGAATTTTCCAAAAGTGATTTTGCCCGCATAAAAGCCCTTGCAAAACAAATAAAAATGAACAAGCCGGTTTTCCGATTCTTGCCTTTTTTGGTTTGTGTCGCCATTGTGGCTGCATTGGTTTTTTCCGTTGTAACTTTCAGAAATATCGTGGCAAAAAAACTTATGATTTCCGCCATGGAAGGAATTTTCAAGGCAAAAACCGAAATCCAAAGTGTAAATATCGGAATTGATTCTGTAACCATCCACAACTGGGTACAAGCTTCGGAAAAAGATCCGATGAGAAACCTTTTCGAGTTTGAAAAAATTGATTTCGACTATAATCTGGCACGTGCCTTACGCGGTCAATGCATTATAAACACCTGCGAAGTCAGCGGTGTTCAAGCAAATACCGGTCGCAAAACTTCCGGCGAATTACCTAAAAAGGCAAAATCCGTTAAATCAACCTCCCAAGAAGAAACCTCCTTTGATTTCTCAAAACTTGTTGCCACCGGTACGGATACAATTACATCTTCTTTTTCATCGTTAGATCCGAAAAATCTTTTGGCGGACTTTACCAACCAAATGAAAACTCCCGAAGTGGCAAAACAGTCCACGGAAGAAATAAAAATTTTGGTGGAAAAATGGAAATCCGTTCCCCAAGAAATGCAAACCTCTTTTGCTGACGTAAAAGAAAAAACCGAAAACATTTTTGAAATCGACTTTGAAGAAATAGATTCCGTGGAAGAAATTAGATCCACAATAAACACCATTGTGAATGCCATTGAAAGTTCCTCTGCCTTCGTTAAAAACGTCGAAGCAACGGCAAAATCCATCGAAGCCGACGCCAAAACCGTGGAAAAAGTGGCCACAAACGTTTCGGATGCCATAAAAAACGATACATCTTTGGTAACTAACCAAATCAATAAAATTACGTCCTTCGACCTTGACGACGGAAAAAAATTTGTTTCCCAAGGAATTGAAAATTACATAGCCTTGCAACTGGGACAATTTTATCCTGTTATAAAAAAGGCTCAATCCTTTATTGAAAAATACCAAGAATCTTCCAAAAAAAGGGGAGAAAAAACCCTTCCCGTGAAAAGAGAAGAATACAAACGCCTTGCCGGAACTACCTTTGAGTTCGGAAAAAACGCCACACCGAATTTTTTAATCCGAAATGTTTCCGGCTCCGGTGGAATTTCGTCTCAAAACCTTTTTATTGACATAAAGGCAAAAAACATTACCAACAATTACGATCTTTTGGATTTACCTTTGACAATCACCGCTGATGTTGATCATGGAACAATGAAAGATTCCGGCGAACTTTTAATTGACTTGCGGACAAAGGCCGAAGAGGTTGTTAGCGCTAAATATCGCGGCAATAATTATCCCATGAACATGGATTTATCCGGCAAAGACATTCCCGCTCTTCCCTCAATTTCGGGTGGAACTGACTTCGGTGCTAATTTTTCCTGCTCCAAAGACTGGATTTTCGACCTAGCTGTGGACTTCATAATTAACGACGCAAAAATCACCGCAAACGCTTTCGAGCCGCAATTTGTTTATGATATTTATTCCCGAATTTTAGGTTCCATCTCCCCTGTGGATGCGAAGTTGACCATGGGTAACAGCGACGGATTTTTCCTCAACGTGGATTCTTCCGTGGATCAACAAATCGTAAAGGCCTTAAAGGAAGAAATAAACTATCAGCTCACTGCCATTAAAAATCAACTGGTGGAACGAGCCAAGGTAGAATTGAAAAATCTTTCTGAAAATTTTACCCAAGAACATTCCGAATTTACCGGAATAAATAACCTCATCCAAAAGGAAAACTTGAACGCCCAAGATTATCACGAAGAACTGAAAAAATTGCTTAAAGCTGCGGAAGATGAATTGAAACGAAGAACTGAAGCGGAAGTGAAAAAACAAATTCAAAACCGGCTTGACAATAATCCGGAATTGAAGAAAACCTCGGATGCGTTAAAAAATCTTTTTGGTCGTTAAAATGAAGAAATCGATTTTCACCCTTTGCGTTTTTGGAATTTTTCTTTCTTGCGGACTGGGCGGACATAGCAACACTTTGGTTATCGCATCCAGTCAATTCAACGGCGTTTTCAGCCCTTTTTTCGCCTCCTCGGGATACGACACCGCCGTGGTGGGAATGGTGGTTCAATCCCTTTTGCGTTCCGATCGTGAAGGAAAACCCATTGACGGAGTGGCAAAATACATTCCGCCGGAACAAAAAATCATAAACGGAAAAACAGTTACCGTCTACACCTTTCCTTTAACTCCGGAAATTCGTTTTTCCGATGGAAGCAAAGTCACGGTGGAAGACATTATTTTTTCATTCAAAGTTTTTTGCGATCCCACCTACGATGGAGCCGCCACCATTTGGACTACACCCATTGTGGGAATTGAAGAATATCGCAACAATCCCTCTCAAACAGAAATTGCCGGAATTGTGGCCATAGATGATTCCACAATTCAAGTAACCATCGATGGTGTAGATCCCAAAGCCATTTGGAATTTGGGCGGAATTTCCGTGGTTCCCAAAAATTACTACGATGCAAACTTTAAAAAATCCGACCTTTCCGCAGTAAAATCGAAAAACGCCGTCCCCATGGGAACTGGTCCCTACAAATTTGTGAAATACGAAAATAACGTTGTCTCCTTTGAAGCCAACGAATATTTTTATCCCGAACCGCCGAAAACACCGCGGATGAAATTACAAGTTATCGCCACAGCTTCGAAATTGGATTCCCTCATGCTGGGCGAAACCGATATTGTAGATCCAAATCCGTCGCCGGAAAATGTAGAAATAGCAAAATCCGCCGACTTGCACTATCAACTTATCGACAATTTAGGCTATGGCTACATCGGAATAAATGCAGAACGAGTAACCGATGTGAACCTTCGCCGTGGCCTCATGTGTTTAATGAATCGAGCGCCCGCCGTTCGTACTTATTACGAGGATTTAGCATCGGTTATAGAACGACCTCAATCCAAAACCTCTTGGGCTTATCCCCCGGATGCAAAACCTTTTTATGAATTCAACCCTCAACGAGCCGCCGAATTTTTCCAAAAAGCCGGTTACGAAAACGTGGACGGAAAACTCATTAAGGACGGAAAGCAACTTCGTATCGAAGTCGGAATTGGTGGCGAAGGAAGCATGAATCATCCCGTGGCACCCATTCTCACACAAATGAAAGAGGAATTGGAAAAACTCGGCGGAATCCTGGAAATAAACGACTGCGATGCAAACATTCTCTTCGACCGTTTAGATACCGGCAGTTGGGACATGTGGGTTGCGGCATGGCAAAGCACCATCGATCCCGATATGTACCAAATTTATCACTCGGAAGGCCCCAGCAACCATTATCGTGTCCGAAACAGCGAATTAGACCGTATTGTCTTGGAAGCACGGCAAACCTTGGACATTGAACAACGCCAAGAAAAATATTTTCGTGCCCTGGATATAATCATGGAAGAAGCTGTGGAAATGCCCGTTTACCAAAGAAAAAACGTTTACGTTTTTAATCCGGAAAACATCGAAATCCAAAGTTTGGCAAAAGATCCATCGCCCTTTTACGATTACAGTTCGGAAATACAGAACATTAGAATGACTCAATAAATTTACGCTTTTCCGCCCATTTTAGAAGCAAAGGCAGAAAGAGCCTTTAATCGGGGAAGAATTTCGTATTCCGCCAAATCGCCCAAAAGAACATAGTCTTTATTTTCAAAACTGTCTAAAAATTCCGGCAACACAGCCATAAATCCGTTGAAAAATTCTTTGAAATCCTGGTCGCCAATTTTTTCGGAAATAAACTTTTCAGGAAAATTTCCGCAACAATTAAAGACGTAAATAACTATTTCCATGAGGTTGGCAATTTCTTGTATGGTTTTGGATGATTCCTTAACTTTTCCCGTCTGCAACTGTGCGGACAAAGATTCCAACCCGGAGAAAATTTCGCCACCTTCGGGAAGCATTTCCGTCAATAAATCAAAAAGGCCCGAAAGCAAAACGGAGGAAAATTCCATAACTTCCACATCTTCCACGGATTTACTCATCAAAGATTGAAAATTTTCTTGAGTAAGAACTTCGCCATCAATTGTTATGCCAGTTATAACGGCTTCGTTTTTTCTGGACAACTCAACCATGGCGTTATAAATGTCCAAACTAACTTTTTCGTTTTCAAGAGTGAAATCCAACTCTTCTTCATTCAATAAAAGGCGCATCAATTACCTCCGGAATTTGCT
>JAFNZQ010000199.1 GCA_017382775.1 Spirochaetaceae bacterium | reverse complement strand
TTGAAAGGAGTTTGAGGGAATGAAAAAAATTGTTTCAATATTGTTAGTTGTTGCTTTGTTCTTTTCTCTTTGCTGCGTGTCGTTTGCTGATGATTGCGACCTTTCTTCGGTGGAAGAGCATATTCAAAACATTCTTTTTGACCCGCAAACTTCCGGCGGACTTTTAATTGCCGTGGATGAAACGGATTGGAAAAACTTGGAAAAGGAATTGTCCGATTCCCTTCCATGTGCCCGAGCCATAGGTCATGTTCGCAGGAAAAAAAGCCACGAAAAGTATATTTTTGTAAAATAACGATTTTTTTTATCAAAAAAAGGCTTTATCTCACTGTAATATTTAAAATTGTACTGTAACATTTCCGATAATTTAAATGTTAGGTCAATATGAAAATAAAAATATTCATTGTCATTTTTTCTCTCATCGTTACCGGAGTTTTTGCCAAAGATGATGCAATTCAGGCGGCTAAGGACATAAACATGGCTGTGTTTTTTGATGCCGAAAAGGTCCACGGAACGGATTATTCCTCCCTTTTGGAAGAATACCGAAATCGAGACAATTCTGTGGAAAAAGCCCGTCTTTCCCTGGAACAGGCGAATAACACCTTCAATAAGACAAAAATTCAAAACGGAATTGATGTGAATTTATCCTCGGGGAATATTACGATTCCCTTGACCAAGGAAAATTCTTTCTTCGAGGCAAATCCTTCGGCGGAAATTGACATTCCCCGGTTGAACAATACGGTCATATCTGTGGACATGCCCTTTGCGGTTGGAGAAGGCGTGACGGATTTTTCCGGCTCGGGATTTGACGTTTCCACGGACATAATTTCCGAATTTTCCGCAAACCGTAAAATCACCTTGTTAAATGCCCAACGAGCCTTGGAAAATTCCCAACGAAATTACGAAAAGACCGTTCGAACGGTGGAAAAAAAGTTTTGGCAAGAAGTTCAGGAAATTTACAACGCAGCTTTATCCCTTTGGTCAGCGGAAAACACCCTTCACGATGAGGAAACGGACCTTATAGTTTTGCAAAGTCAGGGATATTCCCCCGCTTCTGCCACATATAGGTCGAAACAAATTAAAATTCAAACGGCAAAAAACGCAATTTTTGAGTGCAAACAAAAATTGGACGCAAAATTGGTCCTTTTTGCCCAAAATGTTGGTAGCGACACCTTGGTAATTCCCATTGGAATTCCTTCGGAAGACCTATGCAGCTATGAGGATTTTGACAAAAATTCCTTCATCACCTTGGAAGAAGCAGATTGGCACAATACATTAACGGAAATGGAACGTGATGCGAAAAAACAGTTTACATTGGCAGCCACGGGTGGATATCACTTTTTCGAAAATCGAAACGCCTTGCATCCCGGAAAGGAACACACCGTGGACGTGGGCGTGAATGCCACCTACAAGGGATTTAACCTGGGACTTGGTTTTTCCATGCCGGTGAATCGAATGGAAAAATCCGGCGCATCCCTTTCATTGGGCTGGGAAATGTCGAAAATGTTCGGGGAAAAGTACGATTTTGCCAACGCGGATTTACAGGTTGACATTTCGAAAATAACCGTAAAGGATGCTCTATCCACATACGAAACTACCTTGACGGAAAGACAGCAAAAACGTAACTCTCTTTTGGCGAAAATCGATATGCAAATCGAGCAGCTGAAAGTATTTTATGACTACATGAATGAAAGCGAAAACTGGTTTAAACGGGGTTTAATAACCGAAAAGCAACTTTTGCAGGCACGGAGGGATTGGCAAAATGCGGTGGCTTCCGTGGTGGCTTGCAGAATTGAAGGAATTATTTACAACTTGGAAACCGCAGATTATTTTTTACCCCAAAGCGGAAAGGTGGAGTAAGGATTATGTTGAAAAAAATTGAAATCAAGAAAAAATTTTTGATTCCCATCATTTCGGTACTTGGTTTAGCCGTACTGATTTTCATAATTGTTTTTTTACGAAAATTCATCAGTGGTGGTATGACAGAAGATGTGACATTCATGGTTTTTCAAGAAACCTACGAAGATACCATTGAAATTTCCGGAAATATCGAAGCGGCGGATACACAAAAATTGCAATCCATCGCCGATACTACAATTGTAAAATTGCTTGTAAGCCAAGGAGAAACCGTAAAGAAAGGCCAGCTTTTGTGCGAATTGGACACGGAAGAGCAGCAATACAACTTGGCACGAATGGATTACGAAATAGAACAGAAAAAACTCACCGGTTCACGACGGGACATCGAATTGGCCTATAACCAACGGAAATCCTACGTAAAAGCCCTGGAAGATCGCCGATTTTATGCCCGTTTTGACGGCGTGGTGGCTTCCGTTTCCTGTTCCCAAGGTGACGTTGTGGAAGTGAAGGACGAAATTGCCACCGTTTTGGATCGCAGTTATCTTAAAGCAAAGGTGGAAGTGGCGGAAACGGATGCTTCCCGATTAAAGGTGGGACAAAAGGTAATTTTTAACTTTCCGGCTTACAAAGCAGGCCCTGTGGAAGGCTATGTTTCATCCTACCCTGCTGTGGGAACCATTACATCCCGAGGGGCAACGGTGGTACAGACGGAAATTCGCATTGACAATCCGCCGGATGAAATTCTAACGGGATTTTCCTTTACCGCGCGGATAGAAATTTCACCGCCCCAAACAGTGACATTGGTGGAGCATCAAGGAATCGGTTTGGACAAAGGGATTTCCTACGCTGAGGTTTTGCAGGATGACGGAAATTTCAAAAGGGTTGAAGTACAAACGGAACTCTACGGAGATCACCACATGAAGATAATTTCCGGTTTGCAGCCCGGTGATGTGCTTAAAAAGCTTCACGACAACCAACGTAGCGGATATTTCCGACGAGCCCGCCCCGGGGATTCTGCCAGAAGCACCATGAGCGGCAATCCCCCACGCGGAGGACGCTAATGGGCAAGGTGATTGAACTCCAGGCCGTCTCAAAGACCTACGTTATGGGCGAAAATGAGGTCAACGCCTTGGTGAATGTGAATTTTGCCATTGACGAAGGGGAATTTGTCTCCATAATGGGACCATCCGGCTCCGGAAAATCCACATGTATGAACATCATCGGCTGTTTGGACACTCCCACATCGGGAGACGTAATTATTGCGGGAAAGTACACATCAAAGATGACGGAGAAGGAATTGTCCTTTCTACGCAACCAAACCGTGGGCTTTGTCTTCCAACAATATCACCTTTTGCCCAATATGACGGTACTGGAAAACGTTATGTTGCCTTTGCGGTATAAAAAAATTCCACCGGCGGAACGGAAGGCCTTGGCACAAGTGGCACTGGAACGAATGGGGCTTTCCGAAAGAATGTCCCATCTGCCCCACGAACTTTCCGGTGGACAAAAACAGCGTGTGGCCATCGCCCGTGCCACCGTTACGGAACCAAAAATTATTTTGGCCGACGAGCCCACCGGAGCTTTGGACAGTGAAACCGGCCACAACGTAATAGACCTGTTCAAAAATATAAACAAAAATTCCGGAACGACCATTGTTATAATCACCCATGATGACGGAATTGGCCATTCCGCACCCAGAACCATCCACATTTTTGACGGCAGAATCAAAAAGGACGAGCGTAATGTATGAAGATTTTATAAACGCCATTCAAAATTTTCGTCACAGTAAATTACGAACCTTTCTCTCCCTTTTGGGAATAATAATCGGTGTGGGTTCCGTTATAGTTATAACCACGGTGGGAAGCAGCGCCAGTAAAAACATTTTGAGTCAGTTTTCTTCCGCAGGACTGGATTTGGTAACCGTAAGCCCCGGAGGAATGCGTCGAGCAACGAAAACCTTGGTTTTGAACGAAAGTTTTCGCAAAGAAACCTTTGAAACCGTGCCCAATATAGCGGAAATTTTTTATAAAAACTCCGTCAGCGGAACATTACAAAACGGAAGCATCGAAGTAAACTTGTCTGTAAGTGCCATTGAATACGGCTTTTTTGGTGTAAACGGCGTGGAATTGGATTACGGAGAGGATTTTTCCGTAAGCGATTTTGTCCACGGTTCGCAAAAAATTATTTTGGGAAACGAGGTGGCGGAATCCCTTTTTCCGGAGGGAAATGCCATTGGACAGGAAATTATTTTTAATTCCAACAAGATACTTTTCGGTTTTACCGTAATCGGGGTTTTGAAATCCTTGGATTCCGCAACGGAATCTCCCAACACCACAGCCTATGTTCCGCGAAATTTTTACACGAAAAAAATAAATCCCACGGGAGAGGCTGCCAACATGATTATTCGAGCCGTGGATAAAAATTATGTAACCCAAATAAGTGATGACATGAAGGCCATGGTAACGGAAAAAACCGGCAGCGAATATTACGCATCCATTTTTTCCATGACAACAATGCTGGAATATTTTGAAGAAACCAACGCAACCTTGAATCTAATGCTTTCCGGTGTTGCCGCCATTTCTCTACTGGTGGGCGGCATCGGAATTATGAACATAATGATTGTAACCGTTACGGAACGGAAAAAGGAAATCGGAATTCGAAAGGCTTTGGGAGCCAGCCCTGCCACAATTCGTACTCAGTTTTTGGTGGAATCCACCACCATAACGTTGTTCGGTGGGTTTTTGGGTATCATTCTGGGACTGATAATAAGCATTGTGGTGGACTATGTGCTATCTTGGCCCTTTTCCATCGAATGGGGGGCTGTGGCTTTATCCTTTGTGTTTTCCGTAATAATCGGGATTACCTTCGGGCTTTCCCCCGCCGCACGGGCTGCGAAACTTAATCCGGTGGACGCTTTGGCTGCGGAATAGGATTTTACCTGTTGACAGTAAGGTAATTTTGTGGTATAATTAAGGGATGAAACCGAAAATTTGCCTTTGTTTAACGGAAAAAACCCTCGCAGCCAATTTACGATTGGTGGAACGTTATCGCCGGGACATTGACTTGGTGGAACTACGGGTGGACTGCCTTTCCGACGACGAATGCTACTACGTACGCAAATTTCCTCAACGAGCCCAAATTCCGGCCATTCTCACAATACGGCGCAAGATTGACGGTGGAGAATGGTCCCACGGAGAGGCGGCTAGAACCACTCTTTTTGCCCGCGCCCTTGCCTTTTCCGAAACAAGTCCGGCAAAAAATTTCGCCTATGTGGATTTTGAAGAAGATGTGGACATTCCCTGTTTGCAAGACGCGGCAATGTCCTTCGGAACAAGAATAATCCGCAGCACCCATGTGTTCAACGACGAAAAAATGGCTATTCGTAAACGAATAGCCAACTTAAAACGCACGGGATTGGAAATACCGAAAGTGGCCATTTTGCCCCACGACCTTAACGCAACCTTGGAAATTTACAACGATGCTCGTAAACTCGATAAGGGAGATTACATTATTTCACCCATGGGAGTGTATGGACAACCCTTGCGGGTACTTTCCTCCAAAATAAATTCCTACCTCATATACACAAGCACAAAAACGGGGGGAATGGCAAACTCCAACATTGCCCAAATTGATATTGACACAATTTTGAACATACTTAAACCGGATCGTATTAACGATGAAACCCAGCTTTTCGCCATTACGGGAAATCCCCTAACCCACACCCGAAGTCCGGCCTTTCACAACAATGAATTTTTAAAACACGGGATAAACAGTTTTTACTTTTCCCTACCGGCAAAAAACATTGAAGAAAGCTTGAATTTTGCAAACCACTTGGGTATTAAAGGAATGTCCATAACGGCACCATTCAAAGAAACCGTTGTTCCCCACTTAAAAGTGAAATCCCAATTTGTAAATGCAATGAATTCCTGCAACACAATAATTAAACGCAACGATAAATGGTACGGATACAACACCGACCTGCCGGGAATATTAACGGCCCTTACGAAATTTCTGAACAGGAAAAGTCTCTTCGGAATGAAAGTGGCCATTATTGGAGCCGGTGGCGTGGCTAAATCCTTTGCGGAAGCGGTGAAAATTCTTCGGGGAAATGCCTGTATTTTTAATCGCCACATTGGAAAGGCCAGAGACATTGCCGTTAAACACGGCTTTAAGGCCGCTGCTCTAAACGACTACGACACATCCCTTTTGAAAAAATACAATCACC
>JAFNZQ010000018.1 GCA_017382775.1 Spirochaetaceae bacterium | reverse complement strand
GCCCATTGGTTTGGAAGACAAATTGGAAGGCAACATCGACCTGGTTTCCATGAAGGCCCTTTACTACGAAGGAGACAACGGAACCGAAATCCGTGTTGCGGAAATTCCGGATCACATGAAGGCCGATGCTCAAAAATATCGAGAAGAATTGCTGGAAGCAGCATCCATGTTCGATGACGAACTTATGGAAGCCGTTCTTGAAGGAACCGAAACGGAAGAAATGATCAATCGTGCCATTCGAAAAGGTACTTTGGCCGAAGAATTTGTTCCCGTTTTCTGCGGTTCTGCCTATAAAAACAAGGGTATTCAGCCTTTGTTGGATGGTGTAACCAAGTTCTTGCCGGAACCCAGCGACGTTAAAAACCACGCATTGGATTTGGATCAGAACGAAGCCTCTGTTGAGCTCATTCCCGATTCCAAAAAGCCCTGTGTTGCATTGGGCTTCAAATTGGAAGACGGACAATATGGTCAGTTGACATACGTTCGTGTTTACCAGGGAACTCTCAAAAAGGGTGAAGAACTTTACAACACCCGTGCTCGCAAAAAATTCAAGGTCGGACGCCTTGTTCGAATGAATTCCGCCAGCATGGAAGATATTAACGAAGGTCTTCCCGGCGACATCGTTGCCCTTTTCGGTATCGATTGCGCTTCCGGTGACACTTTCTGTTCCGGCGGCTTGAATTATGCCATGACATCAATGTATGTTCCCGATCCGGTTATCTCCTTGGCTGTTACTCCCAAGGACAAAAAGGCCGCTGACCAAATGGCAAAGGCCTTGAACCGCTTCACCAAGGAAGATCCCACTTTCCGCACCTATGTGGATCCCGAATCAAATCAGACGATTATTCAGGGAATGGGCGAGTTGCACTTGGACGTTTACATTGAACGAATGCGTCGTGAATACAAGAGTGAAGTGGAAACCGGTGCGCCCCAAGTTGCTTATCGCGAATCCATTACTCAGCCGGCAGAGTTTAACTACACCCACAAGAAGCAGACCGGTGGTTCCGGCCAGTTCGGTCGCGTTGCGGGAATTATGGAACCTGTTGCCGACAAAGATTACGAATTCGTGGATGCCATTAAAGGTGGCGCCATCCCCAACGAATTTATTCCTTCCTGCGACAAGGGCTTTAAGGCTGCCATGCAGAAAGGTTCACTCATCGGATTCCCCATTGTGGGCGTGAAGTGTACCATCAACGATGGACAGTCCCACCCGGTTGACTCTTCGGATATTGCCTTCCAACAGGCTGCAATCGGTGCTTTCCGTGAAGCCTATGCCAAGGCCAAGGCCGTTATTTTGGAACCTATCATGAAGGTATCCATTGAAGGTCCCACCGAATTCCAGGGTAATATTTTCGCTGTAATCAATCAGCGCCGAGGAATGATTGTTTCTTCCACCGAAGACGACAACTTCTCTCGTGTAGAATCCGAAGTTCCCCTTAGTGAAATGTTTGGATTTTCCACCATTTTGCGTTCTCTTACCCAGGGAAAAGCCGAATATTCCATGGAATTTCTTAAATACGGAAAAGTTCCCGCTTCAATTTCCGAGCAACTCATTAAAGAGTACCAGGAAAAACGAAAGGAACAGCAAAAGTAGGAGGTTAATATGATTCAGTCAGAGATTTTAGACAGGAGCCCGGCTCGTATAATCGACAAAGCCTTGGGCGGAAAGATGAACCCCGGCGAGCTGGGTATTGTGGCTTCCAAACGCGGCGTGGGAAAAACCTCCGTATTGGTTCAAATTGCCATCGATTGTATGTTGCAGAATAAGGCCGTGGTGCACATTTCTTTCAATCAACAGGCAAGTTATGTGATGGAATGGTACGAAGACATTTTTGCCGAAATTGCTCAGAAGAAAAATTTGGGCGATGTTTCCGATGTTAAAAACGAATTTGCCAAACACCGAGTTATTCTCAACTTTAACCAGGAAGTCATCACAATCGAAAAAATGGCTAAAACCTTGAGAGCACTTGCTTCCAGCGGTATTAACCAGGATTACGTCATTATCGATGGTCTTAACTTCAACAAACTTGACGATGATGATTTGAAAAAACTCAAAGAATTCGCAGCCGCCGACGGAAATTCCATTTGGTGCAGCTACGATATCGAAACTTCCGATGATGTGGTTCCCGCAAAAGTTGCGGATCAGGCCGACATCCTCACCATTGTCTCTTCAAAACAAGGTGAAATCCTTTTGGAAATGACAAAATTGCGGGATAGCAATTCTCCCAATGTCACCGCCAAGTTGGATTCCAAAACCTTGTTGATTCAATAAGGTAAATCAACCTTTTTTTGTAAAGACGATGCAAAAATCGTTATCGGGCAGATTGGTTTTTTCTGCCCGATAACCGTATTTTTCCCCAACCCGTTCCAGGCTTTCCAAAACGGCCGGACCGTGTCCTGTTACGGAAACGGCTTCGTTGCTTTTATTTTCCAAAAAGGCTCGGCGAGTGAGAAAAGTCGCTTGAGAACAAATATATCCTCGTACGTCAACTTCTTTCATTTTTCTTTCTTACTCATGGCAAATCCGATGAAGCATGCGATCGCAAGACCGATAATCACTGCGATTTTTCCGTAAAGGGTGGGACCGGCGGCGGAAGATGCCAAATTGAAATTGTGTGAGAAAGCTGCACCAAGGAGCATTCCCAAAATGAAAATTCCGCTGTCCAGATCGCCTTCCGCCATCAAAACCAATTGGCGTCCGGGACATCCAAAGGCCAGGGTGAAACACAAGGCGGCTAAAACCATGGAAAGGAAATTCCACAAAAAGTCCGTGTGGGCAACAGGTTGATTGACCATGGAAAGATTAAAACGGCCGGAAAAAATGTTTATTACCAGTGCGGTAAGGAAAAACACTGCCACAGCAATGGTGTTATGAAATTCTCGGAAATAAATACCGTCTCGAATTCCGCCAATGGTGCAAAAACGGCTTCGTTGGGCAATAAATCCCACAACAGCCGAAAGTCCCAAGGAAATCAATGCCGGTGCATGAAGCGATCCCGGTCCGGATGTGGAGGCAAAAACAGGTCCGTTTTCGGAAAATTTAATGGGGAAAATGGCCAACAGAACCAAAACCACGGCACCAATGGCGGGAATTAAACCTGAAAGTTTGGGCTGTTTGGTGGAACTACCCAAATCGTAGCCTTTATTCCAAAAAAGAACGCCGATGCCGCTTCCTGCTATAATTCCCAAAAGACCGAAAACCGCATTTACGTCACCGCCTGCCAATCGCAAAATTGTTCGCCAGGGGCATCCCAGGAAAACCAGGGAACCGATCATGGCAAAAACACCCAAGGTGAAGCGCAAAAATGTGTTGGAACCGGCTCGTGGTGAAAATTCTTTGGAAACAACGGCTGCAATGAATGCCCCCAATACAATCCCCATGACCTCGGGGCGAAGATATTGAACCACGGCGGCACTGTGCAAGCCCAAGGCTCCGGCAATGTCTCTGGTGAAACAGGCAATGCACAGTCCCATGTTGGCCGGATTGCCCAAAATTGCCAACAAGGCCGCTATTGCCCCCATAATTAGGCCACCAATTATGGGCGTCACCGATGAAGTTAAAATGTTTTTTTTCATGTATTCCTCCTGTTTTTTTAGTTCATTAGGAGATTTTCTCTCCAAACAAAACCGATATTCTTTTTCTAGTATATCGGGTTTTTGCATTTTTGTCAAGAGAAAAAGAAAAAAATCTTAAAAAGAGTGCTCCATATAATGAAAGTTATTATTTCATGGAAAAAAAATCAAAATCCGCGTTTATTCCCTTGACTTTTTTTTATTTTCATGATATAATCCTATGATGAGTTTTCTAGCTTTTTATTTGCAAGCAACAGGAATTTCTCCCCTTGAAGCTCGACAGGATCCGGTGATTTACACCGCAATCTTTGTTGCGGTAGTGGTTGTGTGTGTTGTATTTGTGGCGAATTTCGTTTGGCAGAAAGTTCGCGGAGGTATCGATTCTCGTAAACAAAGTCTTTTAAATATTGCAAACACATTTCAGTTGACAAAAAGAGAAATCGCATTTTTGAGCCATGTTGCCCGAAATTTCAAAAT
>JAFNZQ010000198.1 GCA_017382775.1 Spirochaetaceae bacterium | reverse complement strand
GGTAAAATGAAATAATTTTACCGTTTTTTTTAAAAACCCCTTGACTTACATTTTTTTTAATGCTATAATACCACAGAAATATTTTCTAAAATTAAGAGAGGTTTGGATATGGCAGTTCCAAGATCGAAAACTTCCCATGCTCGCACCAAACGACGCAAAACAATAAACATGCGTTTGGAAGCTCCAAATGTTGTTGAATGCGGAAATTGCGGAAACAGCGTGCTCTATCATCGAGTTTGCCCCAAATGCGGATTTTACCGCGGTCGGCAAATTTTCTCGCCTGAAATCAAAGGCTGATTTAGGCATAACTTAGGAGGAAGACAATGGAAGAGTCCGAGTTGTTTGAACAGTTGAAAGGCATGATTGTGGAAAAACTTGAATGCGATCCCGGTAAAGTTACCATGAACGCAAATTTTCGACAGGATTTAAGTGCAGACAGTCTCGACACCTATGAATTGGTGTATGAGATTGAAGAAAAATTGGGGGTCTCCATTCCCGATGACAAAGCCAGCAGCTTTGAAACCGTGGGAGATGCTTTCAATTTTATCAAGTCACAACTTTAAAATGGATTTGCCCAATATCTCGGAAAAACGTCGAAAGGAGCTTTTGGCGTTTTTATCCGAGAGGGGTTTCAGTCTTAGTAATTTAAACCTGCTGGATTTGGCATTTCACCACAGTTCTTCGGTGAACACTCCGGGTGCCTTTCAAGGCAACAACGAAAGGTTGGAGTTCTTAGGTGATACGGTGCTGGATTTGGTTACGGCTAATTACATCTTCGAAAAATTTCCCCAAAAAAATGAAGGCGATTTGTCTCGTGTTAAGTCCGTGGTGGTTTCGGAAGCGGTTTTGTCCGAAGTTGCTTTAAGTTTCGGCGTGGATTCCTTGATGATTCTGGGCCGCGGCGAGGTGCTTTCCGGCGGAAATCGCAAGAGGGCCATTTTGGCGGACGCCTTGGAGGCCATCATCGCAGTGTTTTTTTTGGACGGTGGCTACGAAAAGGCCACTGAATTTGTACTTTCATTCATTCCCCGTGAAGTGACCAAGGTCATAAATGACGCATCACATCGGGATTATAAAACCATGATACAGGAATTTGCACAGCGAGAATTCAAAGTGTCTCCGAAATACGAAATGGCTTACATGGAAGGTCCGGAACACGACAGAACCTTTTTCATGGTTTGCCGTATTGGCAACAGAACATACGGGCCGGCTTCGGGAAAAAGTAAAAAGGACGGCGAGCAAGCGGCCGCGAAAATTGCCTGGACGGAACTGTGTCACAAATGATAATCCTAAATTTATTGCCGACTTAAAGAACCTTTCCCCGACAAATTTGCTTTCCGCTTTTTACATCGAACAACAGAATGTTTTCACCGATGAAATTAAACCGCGCCTGTGTACCGATTTTGTAAACGACTCCACCGAAAATCACCGAAGTGAGAAGAAAATCCTTTACGCGAATTTTAATTGTTGTTTCCGAACCGGAAGGCATTGCACCGCAAATTTCCCCTTGGAATTTTCCGTCGTCGCAAATTTCTATGGATTCGGGACGGATTCCCAGAACAAAGTCGCCACCGACTTGGGCCGCATCCTCGGAAGTGACAAATCCGCTTCCGCCTTCCACACGGGGAATTTTATGGCGGAATGTCTC
>JAFNZQ010000017.1 GCA_017382775.1 Spirochaetaceae bacterium | reverse complement strand
TAAATTCTTTCAAAAATGCCACATGATCCGGTTCCAAATGGTTCAATATCAAATAATCTATGTTTTGAAAAGTCAAATTCAAAGATGTAAGTTGAGTTTCATATTGAGCAACAGAATCTTCCCATTCACGAAGAAGATCAATCATGGCACAAACGCCATCAGATTGAATTATATAGGAATTTAGGGTGACGCCGCAGGGAATTTCCCACAAACCTTCAAAATAACGTGATTTTTTTATGTCGGCGTGTACAGCAAAAATCCCGTCAACAATTTTTTGAGTTTTCATACCACCTCCGTGCATAAAAAATATACTAACTTTGATTTTATAAGTCAAGCAAACCCCGGGGCTTCAAAAACTTTCTTGGTTATCCGCCTCCATTGGGAAATCAAGAAGTTTTCCACCTCGTAAATCTTTGGGGAAGACATTAATTTTCAGCTTTTTTTCTATTTTGGCCAAATTTCGCAATTCCCATTCCGTTCCTATTACGAAATTTACACCTTTTCGTCCGGCACGACCTGTGCGACCGGCACGGTGAATGAACACCTTTTCATCTTCCCCCAAATCGGTTTGGATGATATAATCCACTCCCTCAATATCCAGTCCACGGGCCATCAAATCGGCGGTTATTAAAATTCTTCGCTTACCGCTTCGGAATAAATCCAAGGTGCGTTTACGTTCGATTTTGTCCATTTTTGAATACAAAGGAAGACAATCAACATTTTTGTATTTCAATTTCGCAGTGATATTGTCCACTTGAAAGGTTTTACTTGTGAAAACCATAATCTTACCCTTGTCCAAAATTCGCAACAGGCTTCGTAGTGTGTCGATTTTTTTCCTTTCTTCGGAAAAAATTGCCACATGTTCAATTAAACCCGACAGCACACCTTCACTTTTAAGTATAATTCGTTCCGCCGATAAATTTTCAAAACAGGCTTCCAACTTTTTTGTATTTCCCAAAGTTGCGGAACAAGCCAAAATCTGAGGCGGATTGGGGAAATTTTTGCAGAAATTAACCGTACTTTCCAGCAATTCCTTTGATAAAAGCCTATCCACCTCATCAAAAACAATACAGGGCACATCACGGATTTTCAACTTTTTCAAAGTAATCAATTCATTCAGTCGTGCGGCTGTACCCACAACCACATCCGGTTTTCTTTTCAATGCATCAATTTGTCTGCGAATATTGGAATTCCCCACAAACAAACCTGCACACCCCATGTCTCCCAGCAAAAATTCAGCCATGGATTTTACCTGGGATGCAAGTTCCACGGTGGGAGAAAGGACAATAATGGGTGCGTGTTGGGCAATTTCAGAAGAAAATACCTTGGATAACAGAGGCAGCAAATAGGCAAATGTCTTACCGGTTCCCGTTTCCGACTGAAAAAACAGGTTTTCACCGGCAAAAATTTTCTCCGTAACCGCAATTTGGATTTCTGTGGGTGAAACAATGTTTTTGAGGGCCAATTTGGAGATCAACTCATCGTGTACCCCCAAAGCGGAAAAATCTGTCATTAGCTTGCGTTAGTCATCAACCGATCTTTTGCATCAACTTGACGGCGAACAACTTGTTCATCAATAACCAAGGTTTGATGTCCGGGAATTGATGGAGCCTCAAACATGGCGTTCAGCAAAATATCTTCCACAATGGCACGAAGACCGCGAGCACCGGTTTTCTGTTCCAGGGCAATTTCGGCAATGGCTTCCACGGCATCATCAGTGAAGGACAAATCCACGTCATCCACATCGAAAAGTATTTGGAACTGTCGGGAAATGGCATTTTTCGGTTCCACAAGAATTCGCTTCAAATCATCCTTTGTCAACTCATTGAGAGATGTGTATATGGGAAGACGACCGATAAGTTCAGGGATTAAACCAAATTTCACCAGGTCATCCGGAGACAACTGGGACATTAACTCATCGTGTTCCTGTAAAGTCATTTCTTCGGGAATTTTTGAACCAAATCCCAAAGAGTTTTGAGCAACACGGCGTTCGATGATTTTTTCCAATCCAACAAAAGCGCCACCGCAAATGAAAAGTATCTTCGATGTATCAATGATGAGCATATTTTCGTTGGGATGTTTTCGACCACCCTGTGGCGGTACACTGGCTACGGTTCCTTCGATGATTTTCAATAAAGCCTGCTGCACGCCCTCACCGGAAACATCTCGGGTGATTGACATATTTTCGCTTTTACGTGCGATTTTATCAATTTCGTCAATGAAGATGATTCCCCTTTCCGCTTCGGCAATTTTACCGTCTGCGGCACGAATCAGTTTCAACAAAACGTTTTCCACATCTTCGCCCACATAACCGGCTTCCGTAAGAGTTGTGGCATCGGCAATGGCAAAGGGGACTTTAAGTTTTTTGGCCAAAGTTTTAGCCAAAAGGGTTTTTCCGGATCCGGTAGGTCCAATCAATAAAATATTGGATTTATCAATAATTTCGTCGGTATCTCGACGTTCAGCGAGCATTTTGTAGTGATTATAAACCGCAACGGACAAAACACGTTTTGCGTTTTCCTGTCCGATAACATATCCGTCCAAAAACTCTTTAAATTCCTTGGGTTTGGGAACATCTTCCATGGAAATGGGTTTTACTTCACCGGCAATTTCATTTTTCGCAAAAATTTCGTTACAAACGTTTACACATTGACGACAAATAAAAAGCCCGTCGGGCC
>JAFNZQ010000197.1 GCA_017382775.1 Spirochaetaceae bacterium | reverse complement strand
GTTTTTCCGGACAATCCCGAGGGTGAAACATCCTGGGGGATTAAGTTTTTGTCGTAATAAAGGGTGTCCTTCCAGTTGCCGTCTTCATCCTTTTCGTAAAAACCGAGAAATTCGTGGTTTATGTAGGTGTTCACGTTGTGCAGGTTCAAGGGAGGCAAAGTCGTGGCGGACTGATAGTATTGAACGCCCACCGATTGTTCCGTGCCTGTGTCAATTTGATACACCAAGGAAAAGTTTCGTTTGCCGGATTGCCAACTGGCGTAGAGTGATAAATCCGATTGAACATCCAAGGCACGAATGGCCTGTCCGTTTGAGTTAAAATAGTCCACGCCCTTGTCGGTGGTAAAGGACAAGAAACGCAATTCCGGTTCCTGTTCATTAACCGGTACGTTCACGCGGTCGGGGAATTTTCCGTATTCGCAAACCTGCTGAGAAAGCATTGTGTTTCCGGAATAAAAGGAAATCACATAGGTTTTAGGCTTCCAATAGGGATAAAGGGTAATATCCACGGGAACGGAATGGGTATAGGCACTGTCCGCCACATATTCCGCGTCATACATCAGCGAGCCGTTGCCGTTGCCCTCAGTGTAAAATCCCATAAAGTCGCCCTTTGAGGAATTTGCCTCCACCAAGGGCTTTAACTCATCGGGAAGGGCAGGTAAGGTGTCGTTGTAATGTATTTTAGATGTTACATGTGTTCCATCTGTTTGTAAACCCGCGAATGTTATTGTATAATCCGTTTTTTTCCAAACGCACTTTACGGTTACGGCATCGTTCACGTTTTTAATGCGAATTGCACCGCCGTCAATTTGTTGCAAAGTCATAAAACTGTCGTCACTTTGAAGCTGATATTGCACCTTTGAAACTTCATACCCCACGGGAGGATAAACCTCAAGGAGAACATCCTTGCCGTCCCTCAGGGAAAATACCGTATTTGTAAAATCAAGGGGTTGGCCACCTTCATCCACGTGTAAAATTTCCAGGTAATTTTTGTCAACCTCAAATTTTCCGCCTATGATAACGTCACTGTTGGGCATAACAAAGGAAAGGCCGTTGCTCTTTTCCAAGGGGATAATTTCCCCGTTGGTGTCCGTAAGTGTTAAAGTGTTGGGGCTGTACATATATTTTTCGTCGGGAACGGCGGTCACAGACACAATGGTTCCCGGCTCTGCCCAACCGTACACCGTGGACATTTTTCCGTTTTCGCATTCCTCCGCAATAATTTGGCGAGATTCCGAAGAACCCAAATAGTAATAGTAGTCCTTCCACTGCACATTGGAATACTTTCCGAGAATTTTTTCGAAGGGCATTTCAATTTTTGCAAGATTTTCGCAATCTTGGAAAGAAGTACCGGTCAGTGAAATGTCATTGTCCGACACCACAGTGGCAAGGTCGGAACAAAGGGCAAAGGCCTTATCGCTCAAAATGACGGGACCGTTGAATTTCGCGTAGGAAAGGGAAGAACCTTTAAAGGCATTTTCCCCAACGTAAACACAACTGTCGTGGAAATTAACGGCTTCGAAATCCGAACAGTTTTCAAAGGCACCGTCCCCGATTCCCTTAACGGCAACGTTCCCTATGTAATTGGGAATGGCCAAAACCGCTCCCTGTAAACTGCCGGGTTCGTAGCCCGTAATCAAGCCGGTGCCGGGATCAAAGGAAAAGTTTGCATCAATAACGTTTATTTTTATCGATTGTGAAATATCCGTTCCCTCCAAGGTTGCCGTCAAGTCCGCATAGCCAATTTTGTGGCACACAATCTCTTCTTTGTCGTTGACGTCGGCCACTTCCGGATCGGATGAAGACCATTTGACCTTGCGGGTATTTGCATTTTCCCCGAAATGCAAAACGGAGGAAGATGGAAGGAAACTGTCGCCTTTCAAC
>JAFNZQ010000016.1 GCA_017382775.1 Spirochaetaceae bacterium | reverse complement strand
TAATCAACTTACCGGTTCCAATCAGCATGTGGGAAATTTTCCCGGCGTTACGGTGGATAAAAAAAGCGGCAAAATCCGCAAACATTCCAACACTGAAATTACGGATTTACCGGGAATTTATTCCCTTTCGCCATATACAGGCGAAGAAATTGTCAGCAGAAAATTCATTTTGGAACAAAAGCCCTCCGCAATAATAAACATTGTTGATGCAACCGCCATTGAACGCAACCTGTATTTAACCATGCAGCTCATGGAACTGGATGTTCCCATGGTTTTGGCCCTTAACATGATGGATGAACTTACACGAAACGGTGGCGCTGTGCTGATTAACGAAATGGAAAAACGATTGGGCATTCCCGTAATTCCCATTTCCGCCCGTAACAACCGGGGCGTGGCCGAATTGGCGGAACACGCAATCCATGTGGCCCAATTCCAAGAAAGGCCTTCCGTTACGGACTTTTGCGACAAGAGCGAAAACGGGGGGGCCGTTCATCGTTGTCTTCACGGAATAATGAACCTTATTGAAGACCATGCTCTTGCGGCGGAAATTCCATTGCGATTTGCCGCCGCCAAGGTTGTGGAAGGTGATGAAGACGTGATTTCCAAACTCAATCTTTCCCAAAACGAAAAAGAAATGTTGGAACACATTATTGTTCAAATGGAAGAAGAACGTGGAATGGACAGAGCCGCGGCCATTGCCGATATGCGATACGCTTTCATCCAAAATCTCTGTGATAAAACCCTTATTCGTCCAAAAGAAAGTCGTGAATATCAAATGAGTCGCCGAGTCGACAAAATTCTTACGGGAAAATTTACCGCATTGCCGGTTTTCATACTGATAATGGCGCTGGTGTTTTACCTTACATTTAACCTAATCGGGCCATTTTTTCAAGATGCTTTGGAAGGGCTTATCGGGAAAGTGACGGAAAGCCTGGATGCAGCCTTTACGAAATGGAACGTCAGTCCCATCCTTCATTCGTTGGTAATCGATGGTATTTTTGAAGGCGTGGGAAGCGTCCTGAGTTTTATCCCCATAGTTGTGGTACTGTTTTTCTTTCTTTCGCTATTGGAAGACAGCGGTTATATGGCACGAGTGGCCTTTTTCATGGACAGCCTTTTACGGGGCATTGGCCTTTCGGGCAGAAGTATCGTGCCCATGTTGGTGGGCTTCGGATGCACCGTCCCCGGTGTAATGGCCAGTCGCACCCTTCCTTCACGCCGAGATCGCAGAATGACGATTCTCCTAACTCCTTTTATGAGTTGTACGGCAAAATTGCCGATTTATGCCTTTTTCGCATCGGCTTTTTTCCCAGGAAATTCCGCATTAACCATGGTGACATTGTACCTGGGAGGCATTGTGGCGGCAATTATTGTGGCGACAATCGGACGGAAAACGGTTTTTAAAGGCGAACCCGTTCCCTTCGTTATGGAATTGCCAAATTACAGAATGCCGGGGGCCAAAAACGTTATTTTGCTTTTGTGGGATAAGGCAAAGGATTTCCTGCAACGAGCCTTTACGGTTATTTTTATAGCCACTATTGCGGTTTGGCTTTTACAGAATTTCGATCTTCGGATGAATCAGGTGGAAAATTATTCCGAAAGCATTTTGGCCTCTGTAGCAGGTCTGATAGCTCCGGTATTTTCTCCCTTGGGGCTGGGTGATTGGCGGATTGTGACAGCCTTGGTTACCGGCTTCATGGCCAAGGAAAGCGTGGTTTCCACATTGACGGTACTTTTCGGAACAACGGAAGCCTTGACTGCGGCTTTGGGACCGTCCTCGGCTGCGGCAATGTTGGTTTTCTGCCTGCTTTACACACCATGCGTGGCTGCCGTGGCCGCAATTCGACGGGAACTGGGGGGCAAATGGGCCTTTTCCGTGGCCTTTTTGTTTCAGTCCATAATTGCATGGATTTTCGCCTTTGGTGTCAAAGTGATTTTTTCCGCAATTTTATGAAAATAATGCTCCATCATCCCGGAAAATTTATTGACATAAGTGGGATTTTGTGATAGATTCCCACTTGGGGATGATGGAAATCGATTTTTTGAAAAATAAAGGCAATTTGGAAAGTCTCGTGGCCGAAAAGGGTAAACAAAGTCTTTTGCTCCATGCCTGTTGCGCTCCCTGTTCTTCTTCGGTGATTGAAACCCTGTTGCCCTTTTTTCACATAACCGTTTTCTTTTTCAATCCCAACATTTACCCTAGGGAAGAATTTTTTCGAAGACTTTCGGAATTGGAAATTTTTTTGCCCCGAGCCTTTCCCGAAGTCAAACTCATTGCCGCCGGAGAAAATTTCCATGACAATGAAATTTTTGCGGAAAAAAACACCGGCTACAATGTGAGTTTCAACGAAATTTTAGGCAAATTTTCCGAAGAAAGGGAAGGGGGAAAACGCTGTGAAAACTGCTTTTACTCACGAATGATGCCCACAGCCTTGTTGGCAGAAAGGGCGAAGTTCCCTTTTTGGACAACGACACTTTCGGTTAGTCCCCACAAAAATGCGGATTTGATAAATCGAATCGGAATGGAAATTCAAAATGCAGCCGGTTTTGGGGAAACAACTCGGTTTCTTCCGGCCAATTTCAAGAAAAACGACGGATTTAAACGTTCCTTGGAACTTTCCCGTGAATACGGCCTTTATCGCCAAAATTATTGTGGCTGCCTTTTCAGCAAAAGGAAAGCCGAAGATAGGAGTAAAAATGAACGACCTGCAACAGAAGCAAGCAGCTATCGATTGTGCTAAACGGGCATTGAAGGCTTGCAAACAGGCAGAATCAACTGTGAAGTCCGCCCGAATGTGCGGAGTTTTCGATATCTTTTCCGCAAGCGGCTCCTTTATGGGGGGCATTCTTTCCATGATGAAGCACAGTGAACTTCGAAGAGCAAAACGGGACATTGAAGTTATGAAGGCGGAAATGTCAAAATTTCACAGCAAATATTTTTCCGT
>JAFNZQ010000196.1 GCA_017382775.1 Spirochaetaceae bacterium | reverse complement strand
TATTGTGCAATCAATTTGTTAAATTGGGCGCTCTTTTCGAAAAATCTTGCAACATTTTAGGTGATTTTGACTGTTTTTGTACCGGACATTACGCAAAGATTTACTTTCCCGATAAAAATTTTTTACTTAAATCCGGCTTTTCTTCCGGGGAAGCTTCGGAACTTGAAGAAGAGAAAATCCCAATGATAAAAAAAGCAATGGATTTGACAAAGGATCAATCCTATTTCCTGTACAGACTTGCATTGCCTATACGAAAAAAACTGTACTTCCCATTGGGGGATATGACAAAAGCGGACGTCCGTGCTTTTGCCGCAAAAAATTCCTTATCCATGGCCGAAAAAAAAGACAGCCAAGACTTCATCCCCATGGAATTTTTGCCGAAAATATTTTCTTTTTTCGATAAAAAATGCCCGGAAGGTGATTTCGTTTCTCCCGAAGGAATTGTCCTTGGGAAACACAAAGGAATTTGCAATTACACCATTGGACAACGTCGGGGATTGGGAATAAGTTGGAAATCACCTTTATATGTGGAAAAAATCATTCCCGGAGAAAATAAAATAGTTGTTGCCGAAAAATCCTTTTTGGCAAAAAAATCCCTCATGGCAAGTGATTGGTTTTGGCCAACAGGTTTTCATCCCAAAAATGAATTTATGGCCGATGTGAAAATCAGGGCAGCCTCAAATCCGGTTTTGGCAAAGGTAATCCCCGTAAGTTCCAATACATGTAGAATTGAATTTACCGATACCGTTTACGGCATCGCTCCCGGACAATCCGCCGTAGCCTACATTGATGATGTAATTGTAGGCGGCGGCATCATCGAATAGAAGGCCTTTCTATCGATCCGGATCGAAAAGAATTATTGTATTTACCTGGATATTCTTTTTATTTATTACATCCTGCACCAGAGAACTGCTGTACAGTCCGCTTCCTCGGGGGGTGGCATGGGGTTCCGCATCACCGATTAGGGTAATTCTTCGTTCAGCATCCTTACGCCAGGACATAAACTCTGCTGCGGCATAAAGTCCTTCATAAACGGCTTCTTCGTAATCATGTCCGCCGGAAACTCGGAACGAAAGCAAATTTTTTTCGAAATCATCGGTGTTTTCGGTAAAGTCAAAGACACGAACCGGAATCCCGTTATATGCCAATTCATCGCCGTAATCTTTGTAAATCACCAATCCCATTCGGCAACTTTCGTACTTTTCCAAGGTGGATTTGATCGATGAAATCAAATTCATGCGGAGTGCTTCAATATCGTCATGCATGCTTTGGGTAGCATCCAGCACAAAAACAATGTCTAAATTCTCTTCCTCATCATTGGGAAGAATGGTCTTTTCAACTTTTTCCACCAAATCCGAGGGAGATTCTGAATACAGAGACATTCCCGAATTTAATTTTGAAATTTCTTTGAAAGCAGAAACGGTTTCGGGATTATACTCATCCATGATTTTCATATCTTCGGCTTGGGAAATATTAAACAAGAATGGATTATCGGCAAATTCACCGGTATAATCTGCGTAGGGCAGGGCGAATGTTCGAATGTTTACGAACATACCGTCTTCCAACTTTTGCGTACCGTGTCGCGTATCGGGATAACCGAAGACCATTTCCGGAGGCATGTACAAACGGAAACATTCTCCCAATTTTTCATCATTGTACACGGTGGAACTCACTATGGAATAATGGGCTTCCGCCGCATCCAACAACTTACCGTCCAACATTCTGAATTCGCTTCCGTTTATGTGATTTTTCCTTCTGTCGCGAAAAGTATAGTTGGCCATTACACCGGAAGGATCCTTGGTGGTTTCACATAGGATTACGGAATTGATGTCCCCGGTTTTTTTTATGTAAACGATAAGTCCTTCACTGTCGGGATCTGTGCGTATGGCAATATCATCACTTGTAATTGACAAATCGGCCGCAAAGGCTCCTACAACGAGACATAAAAAACAACTTATACAAAAAATCCTTTTCATAATATTATTATCGGTAAAAAATATACAAAAATTTCCTATAATCGTCAATTAAAAGGAATTTTTTAATATTGACAAAAAAAAAAATATGTGATAAAATTATCCATCGTGTTTAACAGTATCTCCGGAAAAATAACTGGAAAATTTCCTCAAAATCTCTTTATTGACAACTCCGGAATTGAGTGGAAATTTTTTGTTTCGGATTTTACCTTGGATCGTTGTGGCAATTTGGGTGATGAGGTTCGAATTTTCACTTATCTGTACCATAAGGAAGATACAATGATGTTGTTCGGGTTTTCATCCGAAACGGAACGCCAAGTTTTTTTTGACCTCATTAAGGTTGACGGAATCGGCGCCAAGGCTGCAATAAAAATCCTCTCGAAAATTCCTCCCACATCCTTGGTTGAAATTCTAAATTCCGGTGACATAAGTGCTTTGGAGGCCGTCCCCGGGGTAGGTAAGAAAACTGCCCAAAAGATGCTTCTGACTTTGAAAGGTAAATTGTCCCTTGATGACGGCAGTAAATCCTCCGGAAATAAAAAATCCATTCTTCCCGATGTGTCTGAGGCCCTTGTGAGCATGGGTTACGACAAGAAAACCGTGGAAACCGTTTTGCAAGGAATTATTGAAACGG
>JAFNZQ010000195.1 GCA_017382775.1 Spirochaetaceae bacterium | reverse complement strand
GTGAAAAAAATAAAGTCCATTTCCGGAATAAAAACCGTTACTTTAACAACCAACGGAACGTTATTGTCGGAAAAACTGGATAGTTTGGTAGACAGTGGAGTTGACGGAATTAACATCAGTTTGGACACTTTGGACAGGAAAAAGTTTTTGGAACTGACGGGCTCTGACAGTTTGGATAAAACCCTTGCTGCCATAAATGCCTGTGCGGAAAAAGGCATTTCCGCTAAAATAAACACCGTGGTCTTACGGAACTTTAACGAGGATGAAGTGTGCCAAATTGCAGCCTTGGCTCGTGATTCCAAGGTGGATGTCCGTTTCATCGAATTGATGCCAATCGGTTTGGGGAAAGTTTTCGAAAGTGTTCCCCAAAATGAGGTGGAAGCGGCTTTGGAAAGGGAATTCGGTTCCATGACAGAAAGTTCCGGTAAACGGGGGAACGGACCGGCATCTTATTACACTTTGGTCGGCTTTAAGGGAAAAATCGGATTTATCGGGAGCAAAAGTCATAAATTTTGTGATAGTTGCAACCGCGTTCGGCTGACGGGTGACGGATTTTTGAAACAATGTCTCCATTTTGATCAAGGGACAGATCTAAAAACCCCACTGCGGAACGGAGCTTCCCGGGATGAATTGGAGAAATTGGTTGCATCATGTATTCAGGAAAAACCGGAGGGACATCGTTTTGGTGAGGATGTTTCCCACGGAGAAAAACGCATTATGGCAAAAATAGGTGGATAAAATGGAACAGCAGGGAGAAATAATCGCAGTTTGTGTTAGTGAAAAAAAAGGTGTGGCAAAGGTGGACGTGGGGCAGCGAAAGGTGATCGAAAATTTCGGTCTTGAAGGAGATGCCCACGGCGCCCAAAATTTTAATCGGCAGGTTAGCCTTATTTCTGCGGACAAAATTATTGAGTTTGAAAAAACGGCGGGAATAAAGGTTGCCCGAGGTGCCTTTGGGGAAAATTTTATTGCCACGGGAATTGATTTCGCCACCTTGCCCTTGGGTACAAAATTTCTGCTGGGGGACGGTGTGGAACTGGAATTGACCCAAATCGGGAAAGAGTGCCACGATGGCTGTTCCATAAAGGCGGCGGTGGGAAAATGCATTATGCCAAAAGAGGGCGTCTTCTGTAAGGTTTTAAAAGGCGGCAACGTAAAAGTCGGGGATAAAATTACGGTTTTATCCTGATTCGCCATTTAACTATTGACAAAAGACTTTGTTTCGTATAAAATCGTAATATGCAGGGAAAGAATATCGGAATTTTAAGTGCCGGCTCATGGGGAACAGCGGTGGCTGTGGCTCTTGTGAATAACGGCCATAACGTAGTTGCCTGGACACGAGAAGATTCTGTGGCAAATGATATCAATGTCAAACATGTGAACGAAAAATTTCTCCCCGGTGCGACTTTGCCCGCCAATTTAAAAGCCACCACCGATATTAAAGAAGCGGTGGCGAAAAAAGATTTTTTGATTATTGCAACACCATCCTTATATATCGAAAGTGTGGTGAAACAAATTCTGGATTGCGACGAAATTCAAGAAGGAAAGGTGGAAATCGGAATTTTAACCAAGGGATTTTTGCCTTCCGATGGTACAGTGCATCTTTTAACCGATGTTTTGGAAGACATGCTTCCCGAATATTACCGCGCCAATTTGGTGTATATTTCGGGGCCTTCCCACGCGGAAGAAGTTTGTGCCGGCAAATTGACGGGCCTCATTGTGGCCAGCGAAAATCCCCTTGCTTCCATTAAGTTTCGCGAATTGTTGAAGGGAGAATCATTGTTGGTTTATTCCAGTTTGGACATTCGCGGCGTTCAAGTCTGTGCGGCGGCGAAAAATGTTATTGCCATTGCCTTTGGGTGCTTGGATGCCTTGGAACAAATGAGTTGTATTTTCGGGGATAATGCCATATCCTTATTGCTGGCGGCGGGGCTGAACGAAATTCAGACTCTCGGAGTTGCCCTAGGCGCCACCCATGCGGAAACTTTCACATCCATTGCCGGCGTTGGTGATTTGGACGTAACCTGTCGCAGTAAGTACGGACGAAATCGTCGGTTCGGTCAAGAAATTATTCAGAAATCCATTTTGGAAAATTACGATTCCATTGATGACTTAATCAGTCGTATTACCGAAATCGGCTATTTGCCGGAAGGTGTGGTGGCATCGCGGTATATTCACCGTTTGTCGGAACAAAATGGCTTGAAATTGCCCATTTGCGAGGGGATTTATCAAATTTTGAACAAAGAAATAAAGCCTCTCGACTTGTTGGCTCGGTTGAGAAAATGAAATTCGATATTTTGATTAAGAACGCCTTCATCGTTGACGGTACGGGGAAAAAACCCTTCAAAGGCAACGTGGGATTGAAGGACGGTAAAATTACCTTTGTGGGAGAAGGCAATTTTGGGGAAGAGGCTTTATCGGTGGTGGACGCCGAGGGAAAATTCCTTTCTCCCGGATTTATTGACATTCATCGACATGGAGACGTGGCAGTTTTTCGGGATAACTTCGGGAAGTTGGAGTTGCAACAGGGTTTGACGACCATTGTGAACGGAAATTGCGGTCTTTCCTTGGTTCCCTTGGCACCGGCTTTCGAAAAGGGTGTGAAGAATTATCTTTTTCCCGTAACAGGTAAAATCGACGATTTTATTAAAACATCCTCGGTGGCGGAGTATCACAAACAGCTTTCCGACCATTACGGTGGCAATCTGCCAATTAACGTGGGGATGTTGGCCGGTAGTGGAACCATTCGGGCGTCGCTAATGGGCTATGTAAAGCAGGAACTTTCTCCCGATGAAAAGGCCGTGATTAGGCAGGAGCTGGAAAAAGTCCTTTCCCATGGCGCTTTGGGAATTTCCTTGGGGCTGGGTTATGCCCCGGAATGTTTTTATTCCACCGAGGATTTAATTGAAGTTTTGTCCCCATTGCAAGGGACCAATTCCGTGGTGGCCGTTCATATGCGGGATGAAGCCTATCATTTGGAAGAATCCGTTTCAGAGATGATAGAAGTGGCGGAAAAGTTGAAAATTCACGTGCATATAAGCCACTTAAAGGCCATCGGAAAGGATAACTGGAACAGCCGTGTGGAAAATTCATTGTCTCTTTTACGGGCCGCACGGGCTTGCGGTGGAAATTTAACCTGCGATGTGTATCCCTACACGGCAGGATCAACCCAGTTGATACATGTGTTGCCCCATGACTTTCTGGTGGGCGGAAATGCGGGAATTGCCCAACGACTGAAAAATCCCAAGGAACGAGAAAATCTGACATACAGGATTCTTCACACTGAAGCGGAGGGCAGCCTGGCTCGGGCGGTGGGCTGGGAAAATATCACTTTGGCGGCCCTAACCCGAGAAGAAAACAAACCCTTTTTGGGAAAAACCATTACGGAAGCGGCGGAAATGGCCAAAAAGGATCCCTTTGATTTCACATACGACTTGCTGATTAGCGAAAATTGCCAAGTTACCATGATTGATAAAATCACCTGTGACGAAGATTTGGAAAGAATAATCGATGCCGAGTTTTCCAACTTTATTTCCGATTCCACATATCCCACGCGGGGAATGTTTCATCCCAGGGTGGCCAATGCCTTTGTTCGCACTTTGGAACAGTATGTAAAAAGCGGAAAGTTCCCATTGGAAAAAATAATTCAAAAGCAGACTTCCATGTGTGCTCAAGTGGTGAATTTGCACAGCAAAGGGCAAATCGCCGAAGGTTTCGATGGGGATTTGGTCCTTTTCGATTTGGAAAAAATCCACGAAAATGCCACCTTCCCACAGCCCTTGCTTCCGCCGTCCGGGATTGAAAAGGTTTTCGTGGGCGGCCTTTTGGCTTTGGATAAGGGTGAACTTACAGGCAATCGTGGCGGAAAGGTTTTAACCGCCTAAATTTCATGTGGACATTTTTTGTGCGTTCAAAATAAATTCCACCTGGAAGAGGGGAATGCCCAGTCGGGAAACAATTTCTTCCGAGGAAAGGCCACGATCGGCAAGACGAAGAATTTTTTCCGAGTCGGAAGGTTCGCTGAGAATGTCCGTGCCGGAGGTAATCACTTGAGGTTGTCGGGAAAAAAGGCTTTCATCAATCATCACCTTTACGCTATCGTCATCCACGGGCGGATTGTTGGCGGCCTTTTCGTATGCCGACATTTGTCGCTGTACCGCATTCTGTTCCCGCTTGGAAATACGTTGTTGCAGTTGAGTTGTGGGGGATAATTGTTGCAAAACCATTCGTTCTTTGATGAAGTCCGCTTCGTGTTCGTTTAGGTACTTCAATTTTTCGTCCACTCGTTTCATACAGCGTTCCAGTTCGCGGCGTTTTCCGTCACACTGGTCCATGAAATCAGCGGCGGTTTCCACCAGTCTGCTTTCGCTAAGGCTCAACTCGCTTTTTATGCCGGACAAAATTTTTTCGCCGGAATATTTTTTCTTAAAGGCTATGAAGAAAAAAATCCACAAAATTGTGTTGAGAACTAAAAAACACAGAAAAATGGTGAGTGTAGATGTCATTTTTACTCCGAAATATCGATTCTTCGTCCTAAATTGGGGTCGCGAATAACTTCGGTGAAGTCTTCTTCGTCTTTGTCTTGTTGGTAGGGAGAACGTTTTTTCTTGGATTCTTCTCGACCGTTGGAACTTTTCCCGTCCTTAACGCCGACGACGCCGCTGTTGATGGCTTTGGTTTCTTCAACGGATGTTTTTTTTTCAAGATTTTTTTTTGCGGAAATATCCTGCTGAATTGCGTTTTTCACCGATGCGACCTGGGTTTGCTGAACCTGTTCCTTGCCGATTTTATCCATTTGAGTGAACAAGGTTTGCAGATCAATGGGATTTATTGCCACAATAACTCCTATTTATCATCATCGCCGGCACTGTATTTCTGTTGTCGAATCATATTGCCTTCAATGTAGAAGGTAACGCGGGTTGCTTCAACGCGGACATCTTCGTGTAAATCCCGAATGGACATTTTCACGCCGGGATAAACACATCCGGAGGCGGAAATTTTTCCCACGGACTTTATGCTGCTCAAATATTCTTGAATTTCCTGGATTTCCCTGGAAAATTCGTCGGATTCATCCATAATTTCACCACGGCGGATAATAAGGGATTGGAGAGTGTCCTCTTTGTCTTGGGACAGGAATCGCTGTTCACGTTTTTGTGTCTCCAAGGTTTGGGTGTTCATTGTGACTTCATCCAGTTCCTTCACCAAATTACGCTGAATTTCCAAAAGTTCGTCCAGACGTTTTTTCTTCACCGGATCGTAGCCCACCTCGATAATGGTTTCGGCACCACCGGCGTTGCTACCAATGTTCTTGGCAATAACTTCTTCCGCGGCAAAAATTCGTCCACCCATAATGGAAGCGCGTTTTCCCTTGACGGCAATACGTTTTTTGGCGGTGGCGTTGGAGTTGATAAGACCGTCAGCCACAATAATGTTTTCACCGGCCTCGATGGTGGTGTTCTGAACAAATTTTGCATAAACGGATTTACCCGCACTGATGTAACCTTCGTCCTTACCCATAATTCCCAAGGAAACGATTACGTCGCCGTCACTTTCAATACGGCAGGCACCAACAGTTCCGGATATTTCGATGTTTCCGGATGCCTTAATGTTAAAGCCATCCTCCACGTTTCCGCGAACAACTATGCTACCCAAAAAGGTGATGTTACCGGTTTTTATGCCGACATCGCCGGCGATTTCCATAATGGGATCGACGGTGACTTTATTGGCAAACAGAAGTACTTGACCGTTGCAGGTTGCCACGATGGTATTTTTTTCCGTTCCCACGTCGGTGTTCTTTCCGACGGGTAGGGAAATGTCCTTTCCGTCTTTGGCTTCCAAGACAAGGCCTTTCACGGTTTTGCCCGGTTGTCCCTTTTCTGCCGGAACTTTCACTGCCAAAACCTGACCTTCAACCACGTTTTGGGTAATATTGAGTTCCTTGAAATTGATTTGTCCGTCTTCGCCGATTTTGGCTTTTCGGGGATTGGGATTTGTGTCAAATTTAAAATCCATGTAAGCGTCGCGGCCGTTTGCTTCCGGTTGACCGCGCGCCACCACTTGGGGCGTATTGTACACGGGGGAATCCACGAAATCCACAATTTTATCTTCACAGAAGCCGAATACAACGCCTTTTTCAGACAAACGTTTCTTTATTTTTTCCACGGTTAAGTCCGAACCGTGTTTGCCGGGCGCCAAAGGATTGATGGTGACGGTCATGTCGTCCTGGGAAATATCCACAGTGAAACGGGCATCGTTGTCGGGAATGTGGGGACAAGTTCCGATGACAACGTAAGCGCCGTTGGTCCCTGTCTTCACGGCCTTCAGAATGGCAGTTTGATCCGCAGTATATTCGGGATCGAAAATAATGGCCTTGGTTATGTTTTCAGCGGACACGGGGAATCCGTCACCCACGGGAGGTACAACTTTAAGAATGATGTTTCCTTCATTATAATGTACGAAGAATTTGCCATCTTCGTCCGGAACTGCGATTTCTTCCTCTTCCTCCGTATGAAAACTTCCGTCGCCATAAAATTCGTCAATGTCATCATTGGAATCGCTGTTGACAACTTCCATGTTGGTTATGAATACGCGGAGATACCAAGGTTTTACAGCAAAGCCCAATACGCCCTTGTTGCCTCGATGAATTATTTCGTAATCTAAATCGGCGGGTTTTGCACCAAGTTGTATTGATGCATCTTTAATGGCTTCTTCGATGGAATCAGCACGGACTTCCACGGACCGAAAGGCCCTGTCGAACTTCAACTTGTTTTTAATTTCTTTCCGAAAATCATCTAAAACAGCCATTGTTCCTCGCTTAAAAAATTCCCTTTCGACCATTGGTGAGTTTTGCCCGAAGTCGCAAGTTGGCCTTTGTGTGCAACTGTGAAATACGAGACTCACTCACACCCAAGGCTTTTCCGATTTCCTTGAAAGTCAAATCCTCGTAATAATATGCGATGACGACCTTTTGTTCTTTTTCAGGCAATTCTCGCATGGATTTTATGATTAAATTTCGAATTTCCTCTCGTTCGGCGAGGGCATCGGGGTTTTTTGAGGGTGAGGCTTCAACGGTGTCGCTGATGGTACTTGTTCCGGAGGAGTCGGGGCCGGACCATTCGTCATCCAGGGAAAGAACCGCCGTTCCTTGAATACGCATGAGACGACGATGAAATTCTTCCACGGAGATGTTCAAAGCCTTAGCGATTTCCGCGTCGGATGCGGCTCGTCCCACTTCCAACTCCAATTCGTCGATTTTAACTTCCATTTCTTTTTGGAGGGAACGCACAGATCGGGGTATCCAATCGATGGAGCGTAATTCGTCAAAAATTGCACCACGGATTCGCTGTACGGCGTAAGTGATAAACTTTACGCCCTTTGTGGGATCAAACTTATTGATAGCATCAATGAGACCAAACTGACCGCAACTGACCAAGTCGTCATAATCCACGTTACCGTTCATTGTGGGAACGATTTTCCCCGCAACAGATTTAACCAAGTTCATGTATTTGCGAATTAAAATATCGCGAAGTTCCTTGCTGTGAGTTTTCTTAAATTCCTTCCAGAGTTCCAGTTCTGCTGCTTCGTCTAAAATCGGGTCTGCCATCTATTATTCCTTTAACACCGTACGAATTGCTTTTGCCAAAAGTTCGGGATCTTGCTGTCTGAAATCCATCTTGTCGTTGGTGGTTATTTTATCTGCAGTAATTTCCTTTTGTTCTCCAAGGGGAGGTGGCGGAACATTTGTAAATTCGGTTTCGAGAACATCAGAATCGGGGAGATCGTCTTCATCGACAGCACTTTCGGTGGAACTTTCCGATGATTTCGACGAAGTTATATCGTCGGAAGATGTTTCCTCCGATGTGTCTTTCGAGAATGCGACATCCAATTTGTTTTTTAAGAGAAAATCTGCACCGAAGGCAAGTCCGAAAAAGAGAATTGCGGAAAAAATCGCTCGAATAAAAATAATATGAAATTGCACGCTGTTGAAAATTCCCGCGAAAAACGAAATTACAAAGCCTACAATTGCCGCGATGATGCAAACTTTCAAATTTGCCATTATTCCTCCCAATTCTATAATACACTAAAAAAATACTTTTGTCAAGGGGTTTTTAAAAAAAAAACAGGTTTTATTTCCCCTTTTGGGAAAATCAGCAGGTACAATTCAAGGTTAGGCCATCGTAGGCAGGTTGGGCTTCTCCGATGGTGGGGAAAAGGCTTTTTTTGTCGTTTAGGTAGGCGGAAATGTCCCTGTGGGAATTATCGTGGGTCATGTGGGTGATGAAAAGTTCCTTGGGAGCAATTTTTGCACCGGTTTCCATGGCTAAATCAAAGTTGAAGTGGGTAACGTGGGGCGTCATTCGCAGTCCGTCGATGACCAAAATGTCCACGCCGTTAAGCAATTTCAACGAGGTTTCGGGCAGTTTGTTCAAATCGGTGAGATAGGCAAAATTGCCAATGCGAAAACCGGTGGTTTCCAACTCACCGTGATACATGGGAATGGGTGTGACGGTAAGGTCTCCCACGGAAAAAGGTTGGCAACAAAGTTGGGGAGAAAACTTTGGTTTGCCGCCGCCCTCCTGGGAATTGTTAAATGCGTAGGAAAAAATTTTTTTTAGGGTCGACAAGGTGGAGGAATTGCCGTAAACCGGTAAAGGCTTTTTGAAGGAAAAAATTCGTGTGTCATCCAGACCGAAAATGTGGTCGGCGTGGGCGTGGGTGAGCAAAACGGCATCCAGTTGGGTAACGTTGGCGGCAATGCATTGGAGGCGAAATTCCGGTCCGGTGTCGATGGCCAATGTGGTTTGAGGCGATTTTACTATGCAGGCGGCACGAGTGCGTTTATCCTTGGAGTCGGTGGATCGGCAAACGGCACATTGGCACCCGGGAACCGGCACTCCGTGGCTGGTTCCGCTTCCGGTGATAATTACGGAAAAATCAGGCATTTTCCTTGAAAACAAAGGCTAAAACCTTGGTGGGGCAACCTTCGACACATTTTTTGCATCCGTCGCATTTTGCTTCATCCACCACGGGAATTCCTTTTTGTAACACAATTGCACCTTGTTCACAGGATTTTTCGCATTTTCCGCATTTTATACAGGCATTTTTGCATTGTTTAAGCAAAGCCGGTTTGTTTTCGCTGCGGTTGGAGCAAAGGGCCACGGGATGGGTAATATCCGACGGAAAAATTTGAATGACGCCTTGGGGGCATTTTCGCGAGCAGGCACCGCAACCGGTACATTTTTCCGTATTTACCACGGGAAGTCCCTTTTCCCCAAGAGTGATTGCATCGAATTTACAAACGTTGATACAATCGCCGAAACCGATACAGGCAAAGTTGCAAACCTTGGTTCCGTTTATGGCCGCTTTGGCTGCGGAACAGGTTTGTATTCCCACAAATTCGCCTTTAACAACGGCGGCGTCGCAATCACCGCGGCAGGATACCACGGCGGCTTTGGGGCGAGCATTGGATGTAACGCCCATTACGGTGGCGATATTTTTTGCAGTTTCCACACCGCCGGCTGAACAGCCGTCCACAGGGGCTTCTTTTTTCGCTACGGCTGCGGCAAATCCGTCACAACCGGGAAAGCCGCATCCGCCGCAGTTGGCGCCGGGAAGGCAATCGCGAATCATTTGTACGGTGGGATCTACTTCCACATGGAAAATCTTCTTAAATGCGCCTAACAAGAAGCCCAGCAGGAATGCCACAATTAAAGCCACCACTGCGGTCCATAGAATTGTCATATATCTACTCCTCAAAAATCATTAGAATATATTTCCCGACGAAATTTATCGAATTAAGCCGGAAAATCCGCCGAAGCTCATGGAAAGCAAGGCTGCGGTGATGAACATAATCGGCACTCCCTGTAAAAATTTGGGTATGGGAGAGATTTTCATTTTTTCCCGAACGCCGGCCATCAAAATCATGGATATTATGAAGCCTGCGGCTGCGCCCAATGCGTAAACCATGGCTTCGATGAAGTTGTATTCCTTGCTGATGGCGTTAAGGGTGACGGCCAAAATTGCGCAGTTTGTGGTGATGAGTGCCAAGTAGACGCCCATGGAACTGTACAGAGCCGGTGCGGATTTTTTCAGGTAGAATTCCACTAATTGCACCAAACTGGCAATCACCAAGATGAAAATCAAGGTTTGCAAGAATTTCAAATTCAGCGGCGCCAAAATGAAATGATACAGGGGAAAGGTTACCGCTTCCGCAAGGATGATTACGAAAGACGTGGCAATTCCCATTCCCACGGATTTGTTCACGTCGGAAGTCATTCCGATAAAGGGGCAGAGAGCCAAAAATTGAATTAACACCACGTTGTCCACCAACATGGATGACAAGAAAATTTTAAATAAATCCATTTATTTTCCCCCTTCGGATTTTTTTCCGATTTTTTGTAACGCCGCACCGATGCAAACCATGATTGCGAAAACGAAAAATCCGCCGGGAGGTGCTTTCAAAAAGCCGATGGTGTATTCCTCGGGGATGATTTGTGCGCCTAAAATTGTTCCGGCTCCGAAAAGTTCTCGCACCAGGGATATTGCCGCCAACACCCATGTGTAGCCAATTCCCATTCCCAGGGCGTCGAGAATTGCGTTGCCCAAGGTTTGTTTGGAAGCGAAGGCTTCAACACGGCCCATTATGATACAGTTTACCACAATCAAGGGGATGAAGACGCCCAAACCGGCACTGAGGGCCGGTAGGTATGCCTGCATCACCAAGTCCACAATGGTGGTGAAGGATGCGATGATTATAATGAACACAGGTATGCGGATGGAGTTGGGAATGAGTTTTCGGAATGCGGAAATCATTATTTCGCTCATGAGCAATACGAATGTCATGGCGGCTCCCATTCCCAGTCCGTTTGCCAAGGCTGTGGTTACGGCCAGGGAGGAACAAAGCCCGATGTTCAAAATCAAAAGAGGATTTTCTTTCAAAATGCCGTTTTTGAAAATGTTGATTTTGTCCATTATTGTCCTCCTGCTTTCAAAAAGTCCGAAGCCACGATACAGGCTGCTTTAATCATTTCAGCAAGTCCCTTTGAAGTGATTGTGGCACCGGAAATGGCCTGAACGTCTTCACCTACGGCAAATTTGTCGTCCTTGGTTTTTCCGTTGAATTGATCCATGTAGCCGGGTTCGGTGGCTTTTTGTCCGAAACCGGGTGTATCGGTGAGGGCCAAAAAGGATGTTCCCACCACCGTGCCCTCGGTGTCGGTTGCCACAATCATCGTGGCTTTATCGTAGGTTGGACCGGTTAATTGCATTGCCACCCCCAGGGCTTCGTCCCCATTTTTAGCGAGAACGACTCGCTCGAATTGGATTGATCCGTGATCGCCGGCTTGAAAGCCTTCTTTGGCCTCAAAGGCTGTGGCATTGGGAAATACAGTTTGTAATGCGGCATTGGCCTTTTTTTCCGCAGCTTCTCGGATGACCGGACCTGTTACGCTGTCAACCAAGGCAAGGGCAACACAGGCCACAAGGGCAAAGGCGGCTAATGTTCCGCCCAGTTTGAACATTTCTTTCATTTTTGTGCCCCCTTGTTCGGTTTTACATAGCCGTATTTATGCGGTATGAGTTTGTTTAAGAACCCAACCAAGGCATTCATTATGAGTATGCTGAACATTACACCTTCGGGATATCCGGAAAAAGCACGTATGATTGCGGTAATTGCACCGCAGCCAAGACCGAAAATTATTCGTCCCATGGGAGTTACCGGCGTGGTTACATAGTCGGTGGCCATGAATACGGCACCCAATAACAGTCCGCCGGTGAGTAGTGAATGCAAAAGGGGCGTTCCGGAAAGCACGAAGGACAACCCTATTGCTGACAGAACAAATGTTACAGGTGTTCGCCAGTCGATGACACGACAAATCACCATTATGATAAAGGCTGCGATAATCCATGCGGAGAAAGTTTCTCCGATACAACCGGGCATATTGCCAAAGAACCAGTCCAAATAACTTTCGCCGGCTGACATTGTGTAGCCGTCGGTCAAAGGCGTTGCACCGGAAATTGCCGCCATGGCTGATGAAGCCGTACTTGTTGCGGCGCTTGTTGCAGTGGTTGCGGCACTTGTGGCAGCCGTTGCTGTGGTTGCGGCGCTTGTGGCAGCCGATGTTGCAGCGGTGGCGGCGCTTGTTGCAGCCGTTGCTGTGGTTGCGGCACTTGTTGCAGCCGTTGCAGTGGTAGCGGCACTTGTAGCAGCCGTTGCAGTGGTAGCGGCGCTTGTGGCAGCCGTTGCAGCGGTTGCGGCACTTGTTGCGGCCGTTGCTGTGGTAGCGGCACTTGTGGCAGCCGTTGCTGTGGTAGCGGCGCTTGTTGCGGCCGATGTTGCAGCCGATGTTGCAGCGGTAGCGGCGCTTGTGGCAGCCGTTGCTGTGGTTGCGGCGCTTGTGGCAGCCGATGTTGCAGCGGTTGCGGCGCTTGTGGCAGCCGTTGCTGTGGTTGCGGCACTTGTGGCGGCCGTTGCTGCGGTAGCGGCGCTTGTGGCAGCCGATGTTGCGGCGGTAGCGGCGCTTGTGGCAGCCGATGTTGCGGCGGTGAGAGGCGCTTTCCATGTTCCCATTTGGGCAGGGAAACTAACGAATAGGAAGGCTCGTCCACCTAATGCGGGATTAAACACGTTGGCGCCAATTCCGCCGAAAAACTCTTTGCAAACAACTATGGCGAATAAGGCTCCCAAAACGACCATCCAAAGGGGCAGTGTGGGAGGCAAGGTCAGTGCCAATAAAATTCCTGTAACAACTGCGGAACAATCCCCTGTTCGTATAACCTGATGGGTTGCTTTTTTGAACAGAAATTCGAAAAGCACGCAGGAAACCACGGATACCAAAATTACCCACAGGGCTTCCGTTCCGAAGCGAACAACGCCCATGACACAAAGCGGTAGCATCATTGCGGAAACAAAAAGCATTATTTTTCCGGTGGTGAGTTTGGTTCCAATTGACGGAGATGATGATAAATAAATTTCGTTTTTATCTGATGGTGATGCCATTATTTTCCCCCTTCTTTTGCGGCCTTTTCGGCGGCGGCTTTTGCCCGTGCTGCCGCATCCTGTTTGGCCAGTTCAGTTTTGCCTTCGCGGAAATATCCCACCAGTTGCACTGCTGCGGGACAGCCTGCGGAACAGGTTCCGCAGAGAATACAGTCCCGAAGACCGTAGGTTACGGCATCGGTTAGGTTGCCGGCCTTTAAGGATTTTACAATCATTACCGGGACCAGTTGGCATGGACAGGTTTTCACACAGAAGCCGCAATTCAAACAGGGTGATTGGGGCTTTGTGGAAACTACATTGGCGGGCAAAAACAGCACGCCGGAGGTGTTTTTAGTAATAGGGAAGTTGGCATTCATCATGGAGAAGCCCATCATGGGACCGCCGGCGATGATTTTGGCAATTCCGGGTTTAAGATGAATTGGTTCGGGAATGAGGTCGCCAACCATGGTTCCGATGGGAACAACTATGTTCATCGGGTTTTCCACACATTCGCCGGAAATGGTTAAGGGGCGATCGATGAGGGGCTTTCCTTCGCGGAAGGCGTCGGAAATTGCACAGAGGCTTCCCACGTTATTTATGCAGCAACCGGCATCGGCAGGAAGTCCGCCGGATGGGATTTCTCGTCCCGTTACCGATTTAACCAGCATTTTTTCGCCACCTTGGGGATATTTGGTTTTTACAACCATTACTTCGATGTTGGCAAAGCCGGATTTGGCAATGGCCTCATTAAGAACGGGTTCCAAATGTTTTTTGTTATCTTCCAAGGCGATTATGCCCTTTTTAGCACTTGTTATGTGCATTACGATTGCCAATCCGTCCACCACGCGATGGGGCGTTTCGGCCATTGTTCGTTCGTCTATGGTGAGATAGGGTTCGCATTCCGCTCCGTTGGCCAAAACGTACTCGATGGTTTTCCCCGGTGGCACGTTGAGTTTTACATGGGTTGGGAAGGATGCGCCACCCATTCCGGTGATTCCCGCTTCCCGGACTCGCTCGTTGGCGGCCTTTGGATCAAGGGAGAAAGGATCGACAACGGGAAGGAAATCAGTTCGTCCGGAGTCGTCGGCTTCGATTGTTATGCACTGAATTTCGGTATTGCCCACACCGGTTTTCCACTCGATTTTTTTTACCTTTCCCGCTACGGATGAGTGTACGGGTGCCGACATGAATGCGTCGGTTTCGGCAATTTTTTGTCCTCGTGCAACTTCGTCACCCACTGCCACAAGGGGTTTATTGGGAGCACCGCCTTGAGAAATGGGGATTGAAACCAGTTTTGTTGAAGGAAAGACCTGCGTAATGGCACAATCCTTAGATAATTCCTTTTTTTCCGGCGGATGGAAACCGCCTTTGAACGTTCTAGACATACAATCATTATATCACAAAAAAAACAGTTTGTCAACATTAAATTTTTTCTTAACTTTTGTGATTCTATGGAAATAATCGCGTTAGGGATGCGGAGAATGCTTGCCGAAGGCAAGCAGTCCTTTGGGACCGGAGCGAAGCGGAGTTCGGAGCTCCCCGACCTGCCGAAGGCAGGGAACGCCCGAAAAAAACAAAATGACTTGCCTTTTATGAATAAAATTGTTATATTTAAACTGAACGATAATTTATTTGGAGAAAAATATGGAAAGTTTTATTCCCTTTGAGTTTTGGATTCTTTTTGCGGCAGCTATGGTGATAAGTTCCATAGGATTTTACAAGTATGTTTATTTTATTTCCTTAGGTTACGGATTTTCCATTTCCGGATTGGGAATTGCCATGCTTGTAATGTTTCGATCAAACCTCCATGTGGGCACGATTTTGGCCTGCGGAATTTTCTTTATTTACGGAATTAGGCTGTCGGGCTATTTATTGTTGCGTGAATTGAAGAGTTCCACATATCGCAACAAGATGAAAACGGAAATAAAGGACGGGAAACAAATCGGGTTCGGCGTAAAATGTGCCATTTGGGTTACCTGTGCGGTTTTGTACGTTACTCAGGTGTTGCCGGTGTTTTATCGGATGCATAACGGTGGCGGTTTTGACCTTTTCAACATTGTGGGAGTTTGCATCATGGTTGTGGGAATTCTTTTTGAGGCCGTTGCGGATTTGCAGAAAAATGCTTCGAAAAAGAAAAATCCCAACCGTTTTTGCGACACGGGACTTTACAAAATTGTTCGTTGTCCCAATTATTTGGGTGAAATGGTTTTTTGGACCGGAGTTTTGATTTCCGGGCTGAATGTTCTTTCCGGCGTTGGACAATGGGTTTTATCCCTTGTGGGATATTTGGGAATTATTTTCGTTATGTTCAGCGGTGCCAGACGGCTGGAATTGCGACAGAATCGTACCTATGGGGAGGATCCGGAATACCGAAATTACGTTAAGAGCGTTCCCATTTTGCTTCCGTTCATTCCCTTGTACAGCGTTGCCAAATATAAGTTTTTGGTGGCATAACGGCGACCGTTTTGTGTGAGAATTTAGGTTTGTCAAATTGGCCTTGGGGGGGGGCTGCTTTAATCCGTTCCCGAGGCCAATTTGCATTGCGGCCTTTTCGGCGATTTTACTTAAAGTATTCCACCGCGGTTTGGGCTGCCAATTTGGCGTTATTGTAAACCAGTTGGATGTTGGAGGCCAATGAGTTTCCGCCGGTAAGTTCCGCAACTTTTGCCAGCAAGAAAGGCGTTGTTTCCTTTCCGTGTATTCCCTTTGCCTTGCTTTCGGCAATGGCTGTTTCGATGGCCTTTGTTATTACCTCAAAGGGCATTGCGTATTCGTCGGGAATTGGGTTGGCAACCAGCATTCCGCCTTTGAAGCCGAGTTCGTTTTGTGTCTTAAAGGCTGCGGCCAGTTGGGCGGGACTGTCCATTCGATAATCCACTTTGAAGCCGGATTTTTGTGTATAAAAGGCCGGCAATTCTTCCGTTCCGTAGCCAACCACGGGAACGCCTTTTGTTTCCAAATATTCCAGAGTAAGGCCCAAATCCAAAATTGATTTTGCGCCGGCACAAACCACCATGACGGGAGTTTGACTCAATTCTTCCAAGTCGGCGGAAATGTCCATTGTGGTTTCGGCCCCACGATGAACGCCGCCAATTCCACCGGTGGCGAAAATTTTTATTCCTGCCATGTGAGCTATAATCATTGTTGTTGTTACCGTTGTGGCACCGTCTTCGCCACGGGCACACAAAACGGCGAGGTCACGACGGGAGGCTTTGGCGATGTCTTGGCCTTTTTTGCCGAAATATTCAATTTCTTCGGGAGTGAGACCGGCTTTCAGTCGACCGCCGATTACGGCAATGGTTGCAGGGACGGCACCGTTGTCGCGAATTATTTTTTCCACATTGAGGGCCGTTTCCACGTTTTGCGGATAGGGCATTCCGTGGGAGATGATTGTGGATTCCAAGGCCACAACCGGTTTACCTTGGGCAATGGCGGCGGCAACTTCGGGATTTACATCCAAAAATTTGTTCATAATTGGTTCTCCTTATATTGTGATTCGTCTATTCTTTTGCGAATGGATTTTACGCTCATGGCCGGGTTAATGGTTTGGGCATTTTCCATGGTGATGGAACCTGCGGCAAGGCCCGATAAGGCTGAAGTTTTCAAATCGGCCTTTTCCATGAATGACCACACCAAGGCCGACATAAAGGCATCACCGCAACCGGTTGTGTTCACCATGTTCCCCGGGAGATTTTCCATGAAAAAGGCTTCTTCCTTTGTGGCCACATAAACCCCATCGCCACCCAAAGAGAGGAATATCCGCTGAACGCCTTTTTCCAAAAGAACCTCGGCCGCCTTTTGGATTTCTTCCTTGCAGGTGATTTTAATTCCCGAAAGCAATTCGGCTTCGGCACGATTTGGCTTCAATGTGTGTATTTTGTTCAAAATCGGAATTAGTTTTTCCGCCTTTACTGTGGAAACGGGATCGCAAAACAGCGGAACCGTGGCACTTTTCGCCAAAAAATCCACGGATTCGGTGGGAATGTTGGTGTCCATCACAATTACTTGGGAATTTCCCAAAAGTGTTGCATTGTTTTTCAGGTAATCGGGGGTAATTTTCTCGCAAACGGACATATCCGAAACGGCCACGGACATATCACCATTGGAATTGGCCACATACAAATATGTGGAGGTGAATGCCTTTTCAGGGCGAAGGGCGTGTTCCATGGAAATTCCCAATTCCATTGAGGATGAGACAATTTTGTCACCGTGAATGTCCTGTCCGAAAGCGGTTAACATTGCCACATTTGTTCCCAAAAGTGCCAAATTGTGGGCAATATTTCGTCCCACACCACCAAGGCTTAGGGTGACGGCTCCCGGGTTGGAGTCGCCCATCACCAATGGTGCGAAGGATTTTCCCCCGATGTCCAAGTTCACTCCGCCCACAACCACTGCGTATTGGGAATTTTTTGCCACCGTCAAATCGGGTGAAATGAGGTTTTGCTTCAATAGGTCGCTAACATAGACGGCCACCGACGATGTTGAAATTTGTAAAATTCGGGCAAGATCTTCACGGGAAATTGAAGGTGTTTCTTTTATGAGATTCAAAATTTTTTGTTTTTTCATAGAAAATCCCCTTCGTTTTCCTAAACCACTACATTTTTATTGTACCACGAGATTTGCCGGCTGTCAAGATTTTTATTTTAGAATTTTACAAAATGGATTTTACAAAAATTTGGATTCCGATGAATATTAGGATGGAACCGCCGAGGATTCCGGCCTTGTCGGAAAGTTTGCTCCCTGCTGTTTTCCCCAAAAGGACTCCGAAAAGGCAACTTCCGAAAGTGATGACGCCGATTAGGGCGCAAAGTAGCGTGGCTTGAGAAAAATTGTAGTGGGCGATGGTAAATCCCACGGAAAGGGCATCAATGGATGTTGCGATTCCTTGGATTATAAGCCCGCCGAGAGACGTGGCCGGTTTTTCTTCTCGGGGATTGTCGCTTTTAAGGCTTTCGAAAAGCATTTTTCCGCCAATGAATGACAGTAGAACCAGGGCGATTGCAGGAATGAATTTTTCGAAAAGGCTGAAAATGTTTGCGACTGCAGTTACGCACACCCAGCCCAGCAAGGGCATTATGAACTGAAAAAAGGCGAAAATGCCTGCAATGAGGCACATTCGTGGGGTTTTCATTTCCGGAGTGTTTAATCCGTTGGCTACGGATACGGAAAAGGCATCTGCGGAAAGGCCGATTCCCAACATTGTTCCGGTGAGAAAAAATTGAAAATCAAAAACCATTGTGCACTCCCGTCTCGCCGAAGT
>JAFNZQ010000015.1 GCA_017382775.1 Spirochaetaceae bacterium | reverse complement strand
GATCCATAACCGGAGAATCCGTTCCCAAAAAAAAGGTGGCCGGAGATTTAATTTTCGCAGGAACGGTGGCCATGGACGGCCTTTTGGAAATTGAGGCAACGGCGGAATTTGGCGAATCAACCGTGGCGAAAATTTTGGAACTGGTGGAACATTCCGCGGACAAAAAGACTAAGGCGGAAAAATTCATAACTCGGTTCGCAAAAGTGTATACTCCAATAGTTTTCGCTTTGGCGTTGGCAGTGGCGTTCATTCCGTATTTTTTGGGATTTGGAACATTATCCCAGTGGATTTACAAAGGACTTACATTTTTGATTATTTCCTGTCCCTGTGCCTTGGTAATTTCCGTTCCATTGGCGTTTTTTTCCGGCATAGGACGGGCCGCGAAAAACGGAATTTTAGTACGAGGTGCCGATCTTTTTGACACATTGGCCTCTTTGAAAATATTGGTTTTCGACAAAACGGGAACAATCACCAAGGGAAACTTTTCCGTAACAAAGGTCATTCCCGCAACCGGAATTTCAGAAGAAGAACTGCCGGAACTAGCCGCCTTTGCAGAACAATATTCCAATCATCCCGTGGCAAAAGCCATTTGCCACAAAGTTGGAAATGTCACCACCGAAAGAATGGCCTCTCTTTTGAATTTAACGACGACGACCGAAAGTGAAGTTGAATTTTCGGAGTTTTCCGGGGAAGGAATTGTGGCGAAATGGGGGAAAACCGAAATAATCGTGGGAAATCAAAAATTAGTTGGAAAAACCGACGGTTTTCAACCCTTTTCGGGAGCAGAAACCTGCGTTTACGTTGGAGTGAACGAGAAATTTTGGGGTACAATCGTAATTTCCGATGAAATAAAGGAAAAAGCCCAAGTTGATTTGCAGACTTTACGAAAAATCGGAATCGAAAAAATATTCATTCTTTCCGGCGACAACAATGGAATTACCAAACAAGTTGCCACACATTTGGGCTTTGACGGATTTGCCGCAGAACTTTTGCCCGCAGAAAAACTTTCGGAGTTGGAAAAAATCATGGACAGGGAAAAATTGCCCTGCGCCTTCATTGGAGACGGAATCAACGATGCACCGGTTTTAATGCGTGCCGATTTGGGAATCGCCATGGGCCGAGGTGGAAGCGATGCTGCCGTGGAAGCAGCCGACTTGGTAATTATGAATGACGAACTCGCTCAAATTCCATTGGCAATTAAAATCGCCGGAAGAACTCGCAAACGGGCTACTGAAAACATTGTGGGTGCTCTTTCCGTTAAACTGGCCATAATGGCATTGGCCATTTTTGCCACCTGTCCCATTTCTTTGGCGATTTTTGCCGACGTGGGCGTAGCACTTTTGGCGGTTTTTAATTCCCTGCGCGGAAAATAAGCCTTGCAAACCCTCGTGATGCACTGTAAAATCACCGGGCGAACTATTCGAATTTTTCGAATAGTTCGTTTTTCCAAACCAACGAGGTCGCGCGGCAAAACGGTGGCCGTTCCTTATGTGAAATCAAAAGTGTAAAATCACCGGGCGAACTATTCGAATTTTTCGAATAGTTCGTTTTTCCAAACCAACGAGGTCGCGCGGCAAAACGGT
>JAFNZQ010000194.1 GCA_017382775.1 Spirochaetaceae bacterium | reverse complement strand
GATTCCGGTGCGGTTGCGCCGAAAGCACCACCGATGGCACCCATGTCAGTTCCCAAGCCGTAAAGGCTTCCGGAAATTCCCATGAAGCAATATTTGAAAATCCAACCCATAACCACGGTATAACCGATGGCCAACATCATGGATCCCAATACGGGAATGATACCGATAATTTCACCGGTGCGTGCCTTTCCGGTTCGTTCCTTCATACATTTTCCGAAGGCATCCACCGGACCTGCGGATGCCCAGCGTCCCAAGGAAAATTCTTCGATAACGCCGGATGCACCAATGAGCACAACGAAAAGGAAGTAGGGAATAAGGAATGTCAATCCGCCGTAGGTGGAAACCATGTTGGGAAATCGCCAAATGTTTCCCATTCCCACTGCGGAACCGATACAGGCCAAGATAAATCCCCAGCGGGTTGCAAAATTGTCACGATTTTTTACGTCACTCATAAAATACTCCTATTTATTCGGATACGGCTCCAAGAAGGCATGGAAGTGTCGCATGGGAAGATTTTTACCCCAAGTGATTTTCATATTGGGGATGTTTTCCCTGTCTTCATAGAGGGCTTTCACTGCGGCAATTACATAATCCAAGTGTTCCCGAGAGAACTGGCTGCGGTTGATGGCAAATCGCACAACGTTGCAAACTTCAGCCTGCTGTTCCGGAGTTTTTAGGTCATACTCCATGGAATAATCACCAAGTTCGGAAACGCGAATTCCGTAGCGGCGAATTAATTCCAAAGAAAAGCCTTCGCCGGCAAATGTGTCGTGACCGCGTTTTCCGTCAAAAAATTCATCCATGTTGATGTAAACACCGTGTCCGCCTGCGGGAATAACAACGCCTTTGATGCCGGCCTTGTAGAAGCCTTCTGCCAAGTAATCGCATTGTTTTACACGTTCGTCCAAATAGTTGAAGTTGCAGCTTTCGTAAAGACCAACGGCCAAAGCCATAATGTCGCGGCCGGACATTCCGCCGTAAGAGTCGTTTCCGTAGCAGGAAATTTGTTTTACTTTGAGGCGGACACCCACGTCCATTTTAACGCTTCCGTCGGGATTGAAATCGGAGAATTTTTTCCAGAAAATTCCCTTATCGCGGAAAGCAACCATACCACCCATGTTGGAGTGGCCGTCTTTTTTCGCGGACATGGTAAATCCGTCGCAGTATTTGAACATTTCCGTGGCAATTTCGGCAATGGACTTGTTCTCGTAGCCCGGTTCGTTCATCTTAATGAAGTAGGCATTTTCTGCCCAACGTGCGGCATCGAAAATGTAGGGAATTTCGTATTTGTGGGCAATTTCGCTAACTGCTTTAAGGTTAGCCATGGACACAGCCTGACCGCAAACGGGATTGTTTGTAATACAGGTGAAAATCAAAGGAATGTTTTCTGCTCCCACAGCGTCAATTAACTGTTGCAGCTTGTTCAAATCCATGTTGCCTTTGAAGGGATTTTTTTCGTATTTGCCACCTTCCGGTACTTCGTACAAAAGATCCTTGTTGTAAAGGTTTCGAGGAACGGAGCCCATCTGTTTGATGTTTCCTTCTGTGGTGTCAAAGTGTCCGTTGGAAGGAATTGTGAAAACCTTTCCGGGGAATCGTTCCTTCAAAATGTTTTTAACAATTTCCATAAGAACGGATTCTGCGGCACGTCCCTGTTGAATAATGAAAGCATTGGGGCGTTCCATTTGTGCGGCACCACCGTTGAAAAGTCCGCCTTCGTATTCGCAAAGGTACATTTCGTCCATCATCTTGTCGATATCCTGGCAGTCGGTGCGAACCAAATCGATTACCTTTTTCCAGTTTTTCTCGCCGCCTCTTTCGAAAATGTCGCGGAAAGTGTCCAAAAGAACGTAGTAGCCCTTGTTTCTTCCGTAACTTTCATCCCCCAAAAACATGGCAGCCCACTGGGCATCTGTCATTGCCGTTGTTCCCGAATCGGAAAGCATGTCCACGGTGAGCATTCCTGCGGGAAATGCAAATTCGTTGTAATGGGTGGATTTCAACGCACGTTCGCGTTGCTCGACGGTCACTGCCGGGATGTTGCGTTTTACGTAGGAAAACGATTTCGGCGTTTCAACATTTAACGGATACTTCATAAAGCACCTCCATAGAAATTTTGAAGGTACCCCGGTCGTCGAAGAAAATCTTCGCCTAGCGGACAGCACACTTTTGGATTTTTATCCATACTTAAATTGTAAGGCATGATTCGCCACTTGTCAAGAAAAATTTTTTAATTTGACAAACTTTTTTTTTCGTTATATAATTAAATCATGACAGATGAAGTAAAAAAATTGAAAGAAATTATTGACGGAAGCTCAAATATTGTGTTTTTCGGAGGTGCGGGAGTGAGTACCGAGTCCGGAATTCCGGATTTTCGCAGTGCAGACGGACTTTACAGTCAGAAACTAAACAGAAATTATTCTCCGGAAGAATTGGTTAGCCACGGTTTTTATGTTCACCACGCCGAAGAGTTTTTCCGATTTTACAAGTCCCACCTTATTTATCCCCAAGCCAAACCAAATCCTTGTCACAAAGCCTTGGCGGAATTGGAAAAACTAGGAAAAGTAAAGGCGGTAGTAACGCAAAACATTGATGGCTTACATCAAGCCGCCGGTTCAAAAAACGTATTTGAACTACACGGTTCCGTTTTGCGTAATTTTTGCGAAAGTTGCG
>JAFNZQ010000193.1 GCA_017382775.1 Spirochaetaceae bacterium | reverse complement strand
AGAATACCCCATTTTGATTTGGGAAGGTGAAGCAATTTCCGTTAAAATCCCACAGAAAATGGTTTTCATCGTAGCCCAAAGTGAAAATTACATCAAAGGCGACACTGTTTCCGGTGCCACAAAACCCATTGTTACCGAAACCGGTCTTACCGTTCGCGTGCCTTTGTTCATTAAACAGGATGAAAAAATCCTTGTGAACACCGAAACCAACGAGTATGTTGAACGAGTGAACAACTGAGATGAGCGAAAAAATTTTTGATTTGGCCATCATCGGCGGCGGTCCTGCGGGACTTACCGCTGCCCAGTATGGTGCAAGAGCCGCTCTTTCCGTCCTGGTTATCGAAGGTGCCATGGGCGGACAGGCTCTGCAAATTTCCGAGTTGGAAAATTATCCGGGAATTTTTCCCCACATTTCCGGCTGGGATTTTTCCGATAAAATGAAGGCTCAAGCCAAGGAATTCGGCGCGGTTTTCAAAACGGGAATGGTGGTCTCTTTGACAAAACAAGGCTCGATTTTCTCCATTAAATGTCCCGATGCGGACTTTTGTGCCCGAGCCGTCATCTTGGCCACCGGTTGCAAACCTCAGCATCTGGGAATTCCCGGAGAAGAGGAATTTGCCGGAAAGGGCGTTTCCTACTGTGCCACTTGTGACGGTCCTTTTTTCAGGAACAAAAGGGTTTGCGTCATTGGCGGTGGCGATTCTGCCTTTGAAGAAGCCCGCTTTTTGGCAAACATTGCCAACGAGGTAACCTTAATTCATCGGCGTCACGAATTTCGTGCCCAAAAGGCAATTGTGCAACGGGTGGCTGAAAATCCCAAAATAAAAATAAAGTCCGGATTTGTGCCCTTGGAAATTCGCGGCAACGGGACGGTTTCATCCATCCTTTTGAAAAACGTTGATACCGGTGCCGAAGAAGTTTTTGAAACCAACGGTGTTTTCATCTTTGCCGGGTTAAATGCCAATACAGAAATTTTTACCGCCATTCGAACCGACGAAAGGGGCTTTATCATTACAGACGAAAACATGGCCACATCCATTAAAGGACTTTTTTGCGCCGGCGATGTTCGCTCAAAGCCTTTCCGCCAAGTGGTTACAGCTTGCGGAGATGGTGCCATTGCGGCTCATAGTGCGGAACGTTTTTTGGAAGAGAGTTAAAAGTTGGGCTTTCAACGGGTTTTTCTACTTCTGCTGGCTTTAATCCTCACTTCATGCAGACATGATGGTGACGATGAGGTTTTGGTTGAAGAAAGAAAAACGCCGATGCCCATGGTTATAGACACCCAAACCTATCCCACGGACACAGATGCCATTGCCTCTGCCATGGCGGACAGTCAACTGAATTTTTGGAGCGATTATCCCCACGATATTTTAGCCGCAGCCATTACCGAAAAAATGACTGACGAAGAACTTCTGGCCCAACTTTTTATGTTCGGCTGGCACGGTCAGGAACCTACGCCCTTTTTGTTGCGGTGGATTCGGGAACGCTCATTAGGTAGCGTTAAAATTTTCGGATGGAACAGCGAAAATTTGGACAAAATCATTGAATCCGTTAATACAGTACAAACGGCGGTGGAGTCCACCAGGTTCAAAATCCCGCTTTTCGTTGCAACGGACCAAGAAGGCGGCTGGATTCGCCATGTAAAGGGCGAAACTTCGGTAACTCCCGGGAACATGGCCATCGGTGCATCCTCTGTTCCTGCCGATGCCTATTATTCCGCCTTTTATATTTCCAGAGAATTGCGTGCCCTGGGAATAAACATGAATTTCGCCCCCACAATCGACATTTTCACCGATTATGATTCCACCATCATCGGATCACGCTCCTTTGGCGAAGATGCGGAAGCGGTGGGAATTTTAGGAGCGGCCTTCATCGCAGGGGCAACAGATGCCGGCCTTTTATCCACGGCAAAGCATTTTCCCGGCCACGGCGACACCAGTTTGGATTCCCACGGCTACCTTCCCGTTATCAACATAAGCAAAGAAACCTTTTATGATAGGGAAATTTTGCCTTTCCGACACGCCATTGATGAAAATGTTGCCGCAATAATGTCGGGACATTTAAGTTTTCCCCGGGTTTCCGGCACAAAGGAGCCGGCCTCTCTTTCAACCTTTTATTTACAAGAAATTTTACGCAAAGAGTTGAATTTCAAAGGTCTCATCATTACCGACGATATGCAAATGAACGGTGCTGTAATGTACGCCGGCAATTTTTCCGAGGCGGTACATCAAGCCATCGCCGCCGGAAATCAAATACTTTGCGCATCCATTACTCCCGATTTGGATTCAGCCATGTGGGTGAAAAATCTTTCTCTCATGGCAACTGACGAAAAATTTCGTTCCATTGTGAAAAAATCTGCCTATGGCGTAATTGTTGCCAAGTTGCAATATTTTAAACACGAAAATTCCGTTCCCATTTTTCCCGATGGAAAAGACATGGCGGAAAAGATTCCCGACAAAGAGGGAACCGACTTTTTCTTGGATCAAGCGGTGCGTTCCATCACTTTGAAAAAAGGGGATTTCTTTCCCATTGATTTGGACAAAGCCGGTCGTATTTTATTGGTGGGACAATTTGACGAATTTTTCGAAGCCGGAAAACGCCGATTCCCCGATGCCAATCAATGGTCATACAATTATTCCATCGGCCCCATCGAAACCCTGTGGAATTTAGACCATTTTCCGGCCTTCGCCCGAAATTACGACACCATAATCACCTGCGTCGCCACCGAAGAGAGTTTACGAATTACTCGCAGGCTGCGTTATTTGGGCAAAAAGGTGATTGTGGTTTCCGCTCTGTCGCCCATATTTGTGGAAGATTTAGACTGGGCTGACACCATTTTGTTGGCATACAGTTATTCCGGATTTTCCTTCGAAGCCGCCTTTGCAGCCCTGGCCGGAGACTTTGTTCCCACCGGTGAAATTCCCTTTAAGGATACCGACGGATGAAAAACCTTGTATTTACTCGCTTTGGAAAAAATGATCTGCCGGAATTGAAACTATTCATCCGTCGCAACCAAAAATTCGCCGTTGCCCTTTGTAGCCGTTTCGAAGAAGTGGAAAATGACGATGGCGGTTTGTTCTCCACGGCCTTGAAGCATTTCTATGTAATGCGGACCAAAGACAAGGTTTTGGACAAGGGACGAATTCACGGCTTTTTCTATGCAAAAAAAGATGTTCTCATGTTGCACCTTTTTGATAAAAACTTTCTCGCAAAATTGGAAGCCGACGAGGAATTAGCCCTTCAATTCCGGGAAAAAATTCGCAACATTTTACCTTCGGTATACGGTGTGGCGGGAGTTTCCCTTGCCACAACCTTAATTGCCCAAAGCATTGGCTTGAAAAATCCTGCTTCCAACTATTACTTAATGGAATTTTTGCCGGAAAGGCCTTTGCGTTTGTGCCTACCAAAGGATTTTTCAGTCAAAAAATGTACTCTCTCGGATTTACCCTTTTTGTTTGAATTACAAAAAAATTACGAAATTTCCGACGTTTTACCCGCCGGACATAATTTCGAATCCGCCTTGTGCAGAAAAAATCTTCAAAATGCCCTTTCTCTGGATATGCTTTTCGCCATTTCTCACAACGGCCAATTCGTAGCCAAGGCCAACGTAAATGCCTCTTCGGAAGACTGTTGCCAAATAGGCGGAGTTTGCACCTTGGATAATTTCCGACGACGGGGATTGGCCACCTTTTTAACCAACGAAATTGCCTCTCGCGCCAGTTCCATGGGAAAAAACGTGGTTCTGTTTGTTCGTCAAGACAATTTTCCCGCAATTCATGCCTATGAAAATGCAGGTTTCAAACAGTTTTCAGAGTTACAAGTGATTTACCGATGATTTTCAAAGGGAATAAGCCACTGCCAAAGAATGAAAATGCCGAATGTGGAGCGGTTCGAAATTTTTGTTTGATCCCAACTCCGCAAAATCCCAGGCAAAGGAATATCGCAACATCACTGCCTGGTATTTTCGGGTGATAAACCCAAAACCGGCTCCCAGCCCGATTCCCAAGGCGTTATAATCAAAACGATCTTCGTGAAACCAGTTGTAATGAACTCCCAGTAAAAATTCGTAACGTATTCCCTTGCGAGTGTGACGAATTAGGTCTTGGCGAAAAGCGACGCCCAATTTGCTGTCCACAGCAAAATTGAATATGTTAATGTACGGTTGCACCATGGTGTTAAATCGATGTTGCAGAGGATAGAAGAAACTTCCTTCTAAAAAGGCACAAAAGGGATTTCCCCTTCTTCCGAAAAACATTGTTAAGTCCAGGCCTGCCATTAAGTCTTCGTACACAAAGTTGGACCGTTTTTTTTGCGACATATCAACGATTTTCATGTCATAAGCCCCGGCCGCACCAATTTCGAAATCCCAAAAATATCCGTTTTTGAATGAGGCTGCGAAACTTGATGAGACCAAGAACAGTATTAAAATCCCTGCGGAAACTTTCCGATACATTTTCACCCAACCTTATACAAAACCAAGGTTTTCAACGGATTTTGCAAATCATTTTCGTCTTGCACATAAATGTAAAGCATGGAGCCTCGCAAATCCCACTCGGTTAAAAGAGTTTGTCCGTCATTATAGTTGAAAATCAAAACGTTATTGGACACCGAGTAAGATCCGTCACGAGTAACACCTTCCGATGCAAAATTGGCCACAAAAGTTTTTTCCGCAGTTAATGTTATGGTATTTTCGTTGTCCGACCATTTCCCCGCCAAGGGATTTGCTTCCATGCAGCCGGAAAAAACTGCGGCAAAAATTAAAGCAAGGGGTAAGAAAAAGGCTACTTTCATTTTACTCTCCTTTATAAGTAACATCTCCCGAGACAATGACATTTTTCCCGTCATCATCTTGCACCGTTACGCTATAATGTCCCCCTCCCGCTGCACCCGAAACAATCTTTATATTTCCGTAATTTACTGTTCCGCGGTACATTCCCGTAACGGTTACAGTACCGTTCATAGTTCCGTTGGCACTCATGTTGCTAACTGTATTTGTATCGCCGTCCAAAATCATTTGCGGATTGCCCGTTGTGGATAAAAAGTCACAATAGTTGGTATAATGCATGAAAATTTCCGCTCCAAGGCCTGCCACGCTGGCATTGTAGCTGAGAGAACCGGAAATTTTTCCGTTAATTGACTCTTTGCCCAGTTTGTCCATGTTGTTGGCCTTATTCATAAGCGTCAATTTTTTCTGAGAAGAAAGTGTGGTTTTTTCCATGGTTCGGAAGAATCCACGGGGACTCAGCCATCCGTAACACGAAACCATTCCCGATTGTTCAGCAAATGCACCAACATCCTTGCTGTTAAGGGAAAGAACCTTGTAGTAGTAAACCGTTCCCACCACGGTGAGAGAGGCGTCAGTAAAAGATAATTCCGAGACTTTACCGGAAATGGGCTTAAAGCCTTTGTCCTTTTCGGTGGAACGATAAACCATATAACCTTTCGCACCGGTTACCGTTTCCCAACTGATTTCCACAGGATAAATTTCGTTGGCATTTGGCGTAACATTCGCGCCTCCAAGTTTTCGATAAGAAACACGTGTAACAGGCAATGGGCTGGTTTCAATGATTTCCGAGTAACCGCTTAGGGTGTTTCCGGCTTTTTTAGATCGGAACCGATAGAATCCCGTTGAATTTGCAGTGTCAATTGCTTCAAATCCGCCATTGTCGGTTTGTGTGTAACTTATGGACAATGCGTCAAAAGAACCTTCTTCTCCGGAAACGGAATATTCCATTTCGTAAGTAAAACTGTCATCTCCTCCCAAGGGCGGATCGAAGGTAATTTTTGTGTAGGCGCTTCCATCGCTTTCCATTACGGCCACAGCCAATGGGTTGCGGGGAGGCGATAGTAAGTAGCCTGTATGAGGCACCTCCAAGGATAATTCAGCCACTTCACCGGAGGATAAAACGTCGGAGGAAAAACTGGACTTTACTTCGTCTTCGGTTCCACCTCCCGTTATGGACTGAACGTAATAAACATACTGTTCGTTGGGGTTTACGCTACTGTCTTCGACGAAGGTGTCGCCGGGAGAAGCGCTGTTTACCTGTACCAACTGGGATGATGAAGTACTGTTGCGATAAACCGCATAGGTCACACCATTGCCGGGAACAGCTTCCCATTCCACACGAATTTTATCTCCAAAAGCATTTTTGCTTGCCGTTACTTCTTTAGGTGCCGGTGCCGCACCTTCTTTCAGTGCGAAACCCATAGCAAGGGGACTATCCACCGACTCTTGGTTGGAATTATTTACGGAACGAACATAGTAATAATACTCTATCCCCTGATTGGCCGGTGCAATGTTATCGATAAAACCGGGGCGAGTAACCGATGCCAATGTGGAAGCACCGGTGCCGTCTTCCTCCGTGCTGCGATATACCTTGTATCGTGCCGCACCTACAACGGCATCCCAGGACACGGTAATAGTTTCGGATGATGTACCCGTGCTGGCCTTTATACTGGTGACGGGAGCCAAAAGGTACCCATTGCCGGCAGATGACATGGGGCCTTCTTCCTCAGTGCCTGCGAGCACGCCCACCACCTTATAGTAATAATGGCGGAAAAATTCCGTATACATATATCCCTTCTTATCAGGATCATTACCGGTGTCTAAGATAATTTTGTCATCCGTATAGGTCGTTCCGTACACAGAGGCCAACAATTCGTATGTATCCTCCGCCGGAGGTGTGGATTTTCCGCTCACAATGGGTGCAAAGGAACGGTAAATGCGATAATAGTCTGCACCGTAAACCTTGCTCCAAGAAATGCTGATTTTCGATGTGCTGACGGCTTTATCCACCCAAATTTGCGCCGGTGCCGTTAAAACAACGGGTGCGTTGGGGTTGGTGATAAAGTCTTTCAACATGGCTTTGGAGGAGCCGGAGTCGATGTCCAATTTTGGCTGAAAAATATCTGCACAAGACACGCATAGAATACCGGAAAACAGCAGACATACGGATGAGACAACACCCAAAAACGCCTTTCTCCACTCACTTTCTCTGTTGCGACCACATTTTTTATTGAACAATATTTTTACCTCCATGGAATCTCATTTTCCCAAACTCCTGCACGGCGATTAACCGTGCAGGACGCTGTTATGTTCTTTTATTGGTTATCGTTGGGAAGATTCATGTATTTAGCGAATCCGTCCGTTTCAGTAACCGATGAGCCATTGTAATTTATTGTCAAAGAGCCACCGGAGGTAATTCCAACATCTCGGAAGTAAATATCACCGCTGTACATTCCGTTCACATCGGAAGGCCCGGTTATGGTTATATCCTCACCGGCAACTATATCGTTAAATTTATCGTTGGACATGTCGTCATAGTCGGGCTTTGCCTTAGAGTCACCGGGTGATATAAAATTGATGCCTGAAATCCAGTTACCACTCTTATT